>JBKJRR010000020.1:0-20970 GCA_046594635.1 Burkholderiaceae bacterium | reverse complement strand
CAGTTTCCAGCAGGATCAAACTATGTGCGGAATTGTTGGTGTTGTCAGTAGCACCCCGGTCAATCAATTGCTTTACGACGCCTTGCTGCTCCTGCAGCACCGGGGGCAGGATGCGGCTGGCATCGTGACGCAGCAGGAACGCAAGTTTTTCATGCACAAGGCCAAGGGCCTGGTGCGTGACGTGTTCCGTACGCGTAACATGCGGGCCTTGCCCGGTACTTGTGGCCTCGGCCAGGTGCGCTATCCGACCGCAGGCAATGCCTACAGCGAGGAAGAGGCGCAGCCGTTTTATGTGAATGCACCGTTTGGTATCGTGCTGGTGCACAACGGCAACCTGACCAACGCGCAGGTGCTCAAGTCCGAGTTGTTCATGACCGATCACCGGCATATCAACACCGAGAGCGATTCCGAAGTGTTGCTCAATGTGCTGGCCCACGAGATCGAGACCGTCACGCGGGGTTTGCCGCTGCAGCCGTCCGACCTGTTTGCCGCTGTGCGCAATGTGCATCGGCGGGTGCGGGGCTCGTATGCCGTGATCGCGCTGATCGCCGGACATGGTGTGCTGGCTTTCCGCGACCCCTATGGTATCCGTCCGTTGTGCCTGGGCCAGGGCGACAACACCACCATGGTGGCCAGTGAGTCAGTGGCGCTGGAAGGCACGGGCCACAAGTTCGTGCGCAATATCGATCCGGGCGAAGCGGTTTTCATCGACCTCCAGGGTACGCTGCATGCGCAGCAGTGCGCCGAAAAGACGCAGCTTTCACCATGCATCTTCGAGTTTGTATACCTGGCCCGACCCGACTCGGTGATGGATGGCATCTCGGTTTACCAGGCCCGGCTGAATCTGGGCTCGTCGCTGGCCAAGCGGGTGGTGTCGACGGTGCCGCCGAGCGACATTGATGTGGTGATCCCGATTCCCGAATCGAGCCGGCCCAGCGCGGCCCAGCTCGCGCAGTTGCTGGGGCTGCCGTACCGCGAGGCCTTCGTCAAGAACCGCTATGTGGGTCGCACCTTCATCATGCCGGGACAGGCGGTGCGCAAGAAGTCGGTGCGCCAGAAACTCAACGTGATCCCGAGCGAATTCAAGGGGCGCAACGTGTTGCTGGTGGACGACTCCATCGTGCGCGGAACCACCAGCCGCGAGATCGTGCAGATGGCACGTGACGCTGGCGCGCGCAGGGTCTATCTGGCCAGCGCTGCGCCGCCGGTGCGTTATCCGAACGTCTACGGCATCGACATGCCCACCAGCGATGAGCTGGTCGCACATAACCGAACCGTGGCCGAGATTCAGCAGATCATCGGTTGCGACGCCTTGATTTACCAGGATGTCAACGCCATGAAAAATGCCATCGGCAGCCTGAACAAGAGTGTGCTGGACTTTGACGCCTCGTGTTTCGACGGCGTGTATGTCACCGGTGACATCACCGCCGAGGACATCGCGCGTATGAGTGCGAGCCGCGTGGAATCCGGTGAAGACGATGACGATGAAGACGATCACCCTCCCGCAGCACGGTCCCGACAGGCCGCCAACCCATGAACAACAAACAGATACCCGCTAACCTGCATCGGGACACGCTGGCCGTGCACGCGGCCGCCGACCGCAGCCAGTACGGCGAGAATTCCGAGGCTTTGTACCTGACCAGCGGCTATGTGCAGCCCGACGCCGAAACCGCGGCACGCCGGTTCGCCGGCGAAGAGCAGGGGTACACCTACAGCCGGCTCGGTAACCCGACCGTGACCAGCATGGAGCTTCGCCTGGCTGCGCTAGAGGGCACCGAGGCCGCGATCGCCACGGCCAGCGGCATGTCTGCGATTTTGCTGATGTGTTTGGGCCTGCTCAAGGCGGGTGACCATGTGGTGTGTTCGCATTCGATGTTTGGCTCCACGATCAAGCTGATCGGCAGCGAATTTGCCAAGTTCGGCGTGCAGAGCACGTTTGTCTCGCAGACCGATGTGGCCCAGTGGAAGGCCGCTGTCAAACCCAATACCCGGTTGCTGTTTGCCGAGACGCCTACCAATCCACTCACCGATGTCTGCGACATCCGTGCGCTGGCCTACATCGCGCACGAGGCGGGTGCCTTGCTGGCAGTGGACAACTGTTTTTGCACACCGGCGCTGCAGCGTCCGGTCGAAATGGGCGCCGATCTGATCGTGCATTCGGGCACCAAATATCTGGACGGTCAGGGCCGGGTGATGGCCGGCGCCCTGTGTGGCAGCCAAAAAATGATCAGCGAGGTGCTGTTGCCGGTATTGCGCAGCGCCGGCATGACCTTGTCGCCATTCAACGCCTGGGTGATTCTCAAAGGGCTGGAGACGCTGGGCATCCGCATGCAGGCGCAATGCCAGCGCACTTTGGAACTCGCCACCTGGCTGGAGCAGCAACACCAGGTATCGCGCGTGTACTACCCGGGTTTGGCGAGCCATCCGCAGCATGCGCTGGCCATGGCGCAGCAGTCGGGCCAGGGTGGTGCGGTGGTGGCGTTCGACCTGTGTGCCGACAACCCGCAGCAAGCGCGTGAACGCGCATTCAAGCTGCTCGATGCGACGCAGGTCATCAGCCTGTGTACCAACCTGGGCGACGTGAAATCGCTGCTGTCCCATCCGGCCAGCACATCCCATGGCCGGCTGACCGAGGCCCAGCGCCAGATCGCCGGTATTGGCCAGGGCCTGGTGCGCTTGTCGGTCGGGCTGGAGCATGTCGGCGACCTGCAGGCGGACCTGCAGCAGGCCTTCGCTGGACTATGAGCAACGAGACCCCATGACCCGCAAGATCCGCACCCGCATCGCTCCGTCGCCCACCGGCTTCCTTCATCTGGGCACGGCCCGCACGGCCTTGTTCTCGTGGGCATTTGCCCGCCACTTCGGTGGCGACTTCATCCTGCGCATCGAGGACACCGATGTCGCGCGTTCCACCCAGGAAGCGGTGGACCAGATCATCGCCGCCATGCGCTGGCTTGACCTTGGATATGAAGAAGGGCCGTATTACCAGATGCAGCGGCTGGAGCGTTACCGTGCCGTGATTGCGCAGATGCTCGAGGACGGAACGGCCTACCACTGTTATTGCCAGCCTGACGAACTCGATGCCATGCGCGAGGCGCAACGCGCCCGCGGCGATAAGCCTCGGTATGACGGCCGCTGGCGCCCGGAGCCGGGCAAGACACTGCCCGAGTTACCGGCGGGTTTGGCGCCGGTGGTGCGCTTTCGCAATCCGGTCGATGGCGACGTGAGCTGGGACGATCTGGTCAAGGGCACCATCACCATCAGCAACCGCGAACTCGACGATCTGATCATCGCGCGCCCGGATGGCACGCCGACCTACAACTTCTGTGTGGTGGTGGACGACTGGGACATGCAGATAAGTCACGTGCTGCGCGGCGACGACCATGTGAACAACACGCCGCGCCAGATCAACATCCTGCGCGCACTGGGCGCGGAGTTACCGGTATACGGCCATGTGCCGATGATCCTGGGCCCGGACGGTGACAAGCTTTCAAAGCGCCATGGCGCTGTGAGCGTGATGCAGTACGAGGAGGCGGGCTACCTGCCCGAGGCCATGATCAACTATCTGTCGCGCCTGGGCTGGAGCCATGGCGACGACGAATTGTTCGACCGAGCCAGCATGGTGAAGTGGTTCGATGGTGCACACCTTGCCAAGAGCCCGGCGCAGTGGGATGCCGCCAAGCTGAACTGGGTCAACGCGCAATACATCAAGGCCATGGCCGATGAAACATTGGCATCCTTGGTGTCGGTGCAGATGGCACGGCTCGGTGTGCAGGTCATTGACGGGCGGCTGGTTGCGATCTGTGCCTTGTTCAAGGATCGGTGCGAGACCACGGTGGCGCTGGCGCAATGGGCCTGCGGCTTTTATGCGCCGATCAAAGTGGAGCAGGGCGAACGCGAGCGACTGGTCACCGATGCCGTGCGCCCGGCTTTGACGCGGCTGGCAGACAAACTCGCAGCGTGTGAATGGACCCGTGCCGCAATCGCGGCAGCCATCAAGGAAGTGTTGCTTGAAAGTGGCCTCAAGATGCCGCAACTGGCGATGGCTGCGCGCGTGTTGCTGCTCGGTACCAGCCAGACGCCGTCGCTCGACGCAGTGATTGAATTGTTTCTGAGAGAGACTGCGGTGGAGCGCCTCAGAACGGCCTGATTTTGTGGCTATAATTCGTGGCTCGGAAGATGACGACGCAGTCAAATGCGTCGGAAGTCAGGGGGGTATAGCTCAGCTGGGAGAGCGCTTGCATGGCATGCAAGAGGTCAGCGGTTCGATCCCGCTTACCTCCACCACCATCTTCCTCGCTGACCGGTCATACGGTTTGCAAAAGAAAAATTTGAGAGAGCTTCAAACGGAGTTCCAAGGCTTTGACCCCATCGTCTAGAGGCCTAGGACACTACCCTTTCACGGTAGGTACCGGGGTTCGAATCCCCGTGGGGTCGCCAGATACACCGCAAGGTGCAAAAGGCGCAAGTCGTTGACGGCTTGCTCGCAAGAGCAAGTGACTTGCCTCGAAAGAGGAAACGTCAGCTACCAGGAGTGGTAGTTCAGTTGGTTAGAATACCGGCCTGTCACGCCGGGGGTCGCGGGTTCGAGTCCCGTCCACTCCGCCAAAAAATGGTTTTGCATCGTCCGATACAGACCTACAAAAGCCCCGCAGACCTAGTGTTTACGGGGCTTTTTTGCTTTCTACGGTCCAACATGGGGTATTGCAAGCCGACGTCTGATGGGGGTATGTTCGGGGGTATGGCGACGCTCAATTGGGGGTATCGCCTCCAACTAGCCCGAAATGGAGCCTGCCATGTCACTCACTGACACCGCCGACCCTTGCACAGTTGAATGACGGGCAATTCGACATGCTGTACGTCGATGCGTGGAAAAAGCCAATTTCGATGACGCAGGATGGTGGAAAGGTGATCCTGTTGCGCGGTGGTCCGGGCGAGATCTCTCTATTGGTTCACTATGCCGAAGGCTCGGCTACTGAAATTTACTCGTTCTTCAAGGAAAAAGACGGTAAGAGTAAGTACACGGTAGTCACGAGCCGAACGGGTCCAAGGGCCTTTTCCGCGAAAACCAGCGTCATGGTCGGTGAGTGCAGTGCCATTCGCTTCGACCTGCTGAAATGAGCGGCGGCGGATCACGTTTCGGGGCTGGCCGACCCGCATATCGAGCCAAGGCCGAACAACTGCAACGGGTGGAAATCGGGCGCTGGCATCGTGGCGGCTATCTGCGCGTGGGCGTATCGTTTACCTGGAACTGGAATCGTGGCGGCGAGCCGACCGGAGACATTGGCGTGCGCGTGTTCGGCGCTGATTCTCTGGTACTGCAATACCGGGTCGGATCGGGCGACGAATGGCGCGACGGTTCACAAACGATCCGGATCGCCCGGACGCCATGCCACTACGGCAAAACCCGACCATGGTTCGGCTGTCCCGTTTGTCAGCGGCGCGCTGGTGTTCTGTATCTGCGCGCTGGCCGCTTTGCCTGTCGGCAGTGTCAGCGGGTGAGCTACACAAGCCAGTCATGCGATCTGATGGACCGTACCTGGCGCAAGCAATCGAAGCTGGAGGCACGATTGGGTGACAACTGGACCCGTCCCAAGGGCATGAGGCATTCGACGCATGAGCGGCTGATTGATGCGCTGTGCGATTGTGAGGAACGGCGCGATGCGGCCTGTACCCTGATGGTCGGTCGACTTTTTGGCGTTGGCGCGGTGCGGGAGTTGGGTTTGTGAGCGTGGCCGGCGATTAAGCCGACGGGTAGGGGGCGTCAATTGTTCGACGATGGCCAAACGAAAACCGGCCGCTACGGTTTGTTGAAACGCGTTCTCCCAATTTGCGCATCGTGCGAGCGCGCGAGGCCGTTCTGATTCACTTTGTTAAGCCGCTATTGGTCTTGACGAATTTCGGAATGCATATCGAATGGGTTCTTCAAAATACCGGTACGAAACCGCGGCAATGGCAACCGTCAAACACAGGTGAGTCAGGAACCCGAATCGCCAGAAAAACGGGAGGTCGCTGACGATGCCGCGAGTCAGCATGTGATACAGGTAAATGCCGTAACTTATCTTCCCGATGAAAATCAGGGGCGCGAAATTTAGCACTTTGCCCGCTATCCCACCAAATCCAATCCGTGCGCGCCAGATGACGTAAGCAGCCGAAATTGGCACAGCCAACAGAACTGCTCCACCGAACGGGCCGAATAGAGGGTCAAGCTTTGCAAAAACGAACGGACTAAGAAGACAACTGATCGCCAAAACTAACGCGATCGGCTTAGCAATTAACGGTAAATCGCGTCCTTGCCGTTGAAGGTAGTACAAGAACGCGCCTATCGCCAAGGCGTCACAGTTTGCCCAAAGCGAGTAAGTGCCAAACTTATTTCCGTCCGCCAACACAAGTACTCTTGAGAACGGCGCGATGACCATAATGATTGCGATAAGCAATCCAAGGCGTCTAAAAGGGATCAAGACTAGAGCGAAAAACCATAGAAGATAGAACTGTTCCTCGACAGCAAGGGACCAAGTCGGGAGCAACGGATTACCCTGCTGACGGAAGTCCACAAGATAGTTCGAAAGATATGCAACAAACCACAGCCAGTCCTGCCTTAGCTCTGGATGAGCGACCAAGCCAATCAGCAGGACCAAATAGTACGCCGGGAACAAGCGCAACGAGCGACGCATAAAAAACTGTCTCGCTGCCTCGGAAGTTGGCAGCCCAGTATCTCGAAGTCGATAAATTGACTGAGATATCAGGAAGCCGCTAATCACAAAGAAGACGGCGACTCCCCAGGTCCCAATTGGAATCTTGTCGCCATACCAATGCTGGACTAGCACTGCCAATACTGCGATCGCACGAAGGCTATCAATCTGAGGCATGTAATCGCCTCGATGTGTTGTTGGGTCAGCCATTGCCTCTTTGCAGATATGTAATTCGCGACAGACTTCAATTCAAATCGCTCCACCCTTTGGGCTTGGCGCTATTCGTGATTCTCGGCCGAAAAGTGAAGCGTTCCGTCGCAATCAGCATTGTCAGAGCATCAAAGCCGCGATCTACAGCGAACTAGCATGGATTACCCAGATATCGAGTTATCCGTTTAGCAACAGCACGGGAGCGGGCGCGCAAGCAAGTGGCGACGGCGCGACAGATCGAAAAATTTTGTCCATTGCCTATTTCTGTGGTGATCTAGGCCGGCCGACAACCCGCCGAAAGACAAAGACGCAAAATCGATTGGGGGTATTTTTGGGGGTAGTTTCGATTTGGAAAAGTTGAAAAACTAGCATTCATGCGGGTTAGCGCAGATGATGGGTAAGACGTCCATCACAACTGAATCGGCGACGACTGCGACCGTGTGGCCCGCAACGAGCCCAGCGCAAAGATCAGGCCGACGGCCGCACCAGCCAACACGTCCAGTGTCACGTGCTGCCTGGAAGCGACGGTGGACCACGCAATGGCGATACACAGCGCCAGGCTCACCCAACGCAGTGCCTGTGGCGACCGCATGTGGACGAACAGTCGGTCCAGCCAAAGTGCTGCAAACACCGCTGACGCCACGTGCAGCGAAGGAAATGCATTGCCGGAGGCGTCCATGCTCTTGATGGTGGACATGCTGGGGTACAGGCTCCAATCGATGTCAAACACGGGTGTCTGCGTGGGAACAAGCCAGAAGAATAGCAGGCAGCTGGCACACATCAAGGCGATCCAGAAGCCGCAATGCAGCAAGGCGCGCCAGTTGCTCAGCAGTGCCGGCGGCAAGGAGACATAAACCCACAACGAGATGTAGACCGGATAGGACGCGGCGGTGAACGGGATCCATCGATCCAAGGCAATTTCGGGCATCACGTAGGGGTCACCGAGCGGGTAACGCAATACCGAAAAATAGCCCCAGAAGAAGATTGCCATGAAGGCGGTCGTTCCCAATGCCTTGACGGTCCACAGCTTTACCAGCCGGCGTAGCACTTCGCTCGGCCACGCAAGCGACTTCATTTCGGGTCGCTTGTCATGCGTGGGAGCAGTAGTGCTCACAGCGCGATTCTTTGATTTCACTATTGGCAATGCGTCTTGGTGTTGGCAGCGTCGAGGTCGGGCCGCTCGGGTTGGGGCTGACTGTACAATCGTTTTTCTTCATAAGGGCTTGGCTGCAGAGGGATTAGCCGGCCTGAGATGCCGCCCGGGTCTGTCAACATGGCCTGTGCCGGCACATCTCGTCCAGCGCCTTTGCGCCTGCGGGTATTTCATGCGTTCGATTCAATGGATTCGCCAATTTTTCCAGTTTCGCCCTGGAACTGAGCAAGGCTTGGTGGTGGGCGCTGGTTGGCTGGCTGACCTGTGTCTGGTTTTTGTCGTGCCGTCTCGCTAACGGCGTGGACCACAGTGCTCGCATATTGCAAGTTGGCCATCCCACGCAAGGCCCAATTCAGCGAACGGCGCGACTTCGCCGTTGACGGCATCGACCACGTGTTGGACCCGCGTTGCGGTTTGATCTTGCAGGCAGCACCGTCCCACTCTTTTGCTTTTGCGCGCTGCAACGCCGTGACAGCGTTTTTCGCAGCGCCCAGGGCTTTTCATTAAGGACACGCCATGACCCAGACATTTGCTTCTGTTCCCCTCGAAACCCTCATGGTCGAAGTTGCCGAACTGATCGTTGAAGCCCTGAATCTGGAAGTGCAGGCCAACGAGGTGGGTTTCGACGATCCCTTGTATGGTGATGGTCTGGGACTTGATTCCATCGACATGCTGGAGATCTCGCTGGTGATATCCAAACGTTATGGTTTTCAGTTGCGCTCGGACAACGAAAACAACGAAAAGATCTACTCCTCATTGCGAGCGCTCAGCACTTTCATCGCGAGCCAGCGCACCCTATGAATCCGATCGGGGCCCAGGCGTGGCGCGTGGCGGCAACCGTCGCTGTGCTCGTGACGTGGGCCGTGGCCTCTCATCTTGGGAGTGCCGGCATGGTGGGTGCGAATTTTGCGGCGCTGGTGGCGGTACTTCCGCTGGTCGTTGCCGCTGTGGTTCTGCTCTGGCAATGGCGTGGAGCCGGCGGGCGGGTCGCGGGACTGGCTGCACTGGTTGTCCTGCTGGTGGCGCTGTGGCCGTTATTGAAGAGCAATGCGGCGCTGCTGTATTACCTGGAGCATGTCGGCAGCCTGCTGGCCCTGGCCGTGCTTTTTGGGCGCAGCCTGTTCGGCGTGGGTGATGCGCTCGTCACCAGCATGGCGCGCACCATTTACGGCGACACGCTGTCCGATAGGAAACAACGGTACACCCGCCAGGTCACCCTTGCCTGGACTGTATTCTTTCTGGCCAATGCGTTGGTCTCCTCTGCACTTTTCTGGCTGGCACCGGTACGTATCTGGTCGATTCATGCCCACCTTCTCATGGGCCCGCTGGTGGCGCTGATGTTTTTGGGCGAGCACCTGGTCCGTTTGCGGGCGCTGCCGCCCCACGAGCGCCCAAAGCTGACCGAGGTATTGCGTGCCTACCGACAGCGCGCAGGCGACCGCCCTTTGCGGGCACACGACACGGAGCTGCGTCCTTGAACGTTCAACCTTTGGTCAGCGGCCTGTCGCTTGGCGATACGCTGGCCTGGCGTCCCGACGGCCCGGTGACGGTGCGCGCATACGTGGCAGACGCCCGGTGCGTAGCGGGGTCGCTGCCGACTGGCCCATGGGTGCTCAACTTGTGCGAGGACCGCTACCACTTTGCGGTGGTGTTTGCGGCATGCCTGCTGACAGGCAAGACCAGCCTGCAACCGGCCTCCCATTCGATCGAAACGCTGGACCGGTTGGCGCATGCCTACCCCGATGTTTTTTGTGTGACCGATGGAGTCTTCGAGTCGCATGAACTGCCGCGTGTCAGTTATGCGGACCTGGCCCACAGGCCCGGTGCGCCTGTGGATGCAATCCCCGTCATCGATGTGCAGCGCGTGGTGGCGATTCTGTTCACATCAGGCTCAACGGGACTGCCGCAAGCGCATGGCAAGACTTGGGGGCAACTGGTGATGAATGGCCGCGCCGAGGCGCAGGCCCTGGGACTTTTCGGCACCGGCACCGCACTGGTGGGCACAGTGCCGGTGCAGCACAGTTACGGCTTTGAATCCACTTTCCTGCTGGCGCTGCACGGCGGTTGCTGTTTCTGGAGTGGCAAGCCGTTTTACCCGCAGGATGTGGTCGATGCATTGCAGTCGGTGCCACGCCCGCGTTTGCTGGTGACCACGCCGCACCACCTTGCCGCCTTGCTGACGTCAGAACTGGACATGCCGTCGATGGATGGGTGCCTGTCAGCCACGGCGCCACTCAGCGACGAGCTCGCCGCGCGGGCCGAGGAGCGCATGGGTGCGCCGATCCATGAGATCTACGGATCCACCGAGTCATCGCAGCTGGCCAGCCGGCGCACCCTCGATGGTGCTGCCTGGCAATTGCTCGCTGGCGTGTCGCTGGAGCAAGAGCCTGACTTTGCCGGGATGACCACTTATGCCGTGGGCGGCCATGTGCAGGGTCGTGTAGCGCTGTCCGACATCATCGAACTGCTGCCTGACGGGCGCTTTCATTTGAACGGGCGCCACGCTGACCTGATCAACATTGCGGGCAAGCGCACGTCGCTGGCCTATCTGAACCACCAGCTGTGTGCCATCGATGGCGTTTTGGATGCTGCTTTTTTTCTGCCAACCCACGGCGCGGCAGAGTCACTTACACGGCTCACCGCGTTCGTGGTGGCGCCGGGTGTGTCTCAGCAGGACCTGTTGAGGGCCTTGCGCCTGCGGCTGGACCCGGTCTTTTTGCCACGCCCGCTGGTGCGGGTCGATGCACTGCCCCGCAACAGCACCGGCAAGTTGCCGCGCAATGCGCTGGAAACCCTGTACGTGGAGCGAGTGGCCCATGGCGCAGGCTGATTTCGTGTGGCGGGTGCCGGTTGACCATCCTGCATTCGCTGGGCATTTTCCCGGGCGGCCCATTGTGCCGGGCGTGGTCCTGCTCGATCAGGCCTTGCTGCTGGTACAGGCGCGCGACACTCGGCATCAAGGTAGCTGGCAGGTGAGTCAGGCCAAGTTCCTCAGCCCTTGCGGCCCCGGTGACGAGCTGGTGTTCGAACTGCGCCCGGGGCCACGCGACGGTCATGTCTTCACCGTGCGCTGCGGCGAGCGCGATGTGGCCTCTGGCCAGTTGTTGCCGGTTCCGCCATGAGTGACGAGAAAATTCCCGAATGGCTGCGGAAAAAGGAGCGCAGCCATGCGCCCGTTTTGCGCTTGATGGTGTGGATTTCGCTCACCTTTGGGCGACGTATCGGTCGCTGGGTGCTGCATGGCATCACCACCTATTTCGTGCTGTTTTCCCCGCAGGCACGCCGGGCGAGCCGGACCTACCTCACGCGGGCGCTGGGGCGCGAAGCGACCTGGGCCGACGGTTACCGGCATGTGCTCAGTTTTGCCAGCACCATTCATGACCGGATATACCTGCTGAACGACCGGTTCGATGAATTCGAGATTGAGATGAGCGGTGAGCAGGCACTTTACCGGGCCATGCAGGAGCAACCCGGTGCCTTGCTCATCGGCGGCCATCTCGGCAGCTTCGAGGTGTTGCGCGCCACCGGCCGCGGTGTGGCCGGGTTGAAGGTGGCCATGCTGATGTACAAGGAAAACGCGGCCAAACTCAACGCCACGCTGGCGGCAATCAACCCGACGGCGATGCAGGACATCATCCCGCTCGGCCGCATAGAGTCGATGCTGGAGGTCCGTGACAAGCTCGATGCCGGTTACGCAGTTGGCATGCTGGTGGACCGCTCGCTGGGTGGTGATGCCACGCAGGCGGCTGACTTTCTGGGCGAGCCAGCCAGGTTTCCGGTCGGTCCCTGGCGTATGGCGGCGCTGTTGCGTCGTCCGGTGTTCTTCATGACGGGTCTGTATCTGGGGGGCAACCGATACCAGATTCATTTTGAGCCGCTGGCCGATTTTTCGCATCTTGCCCGCCACGAACGTGACGCAGCCATCGCCGGCGCGATTCGCGCGTATGCAGATTGCCTGACGCGATACTGTCGTCAGGCACCGTACAACTGGTTCAATTTTTTCGATTTCTGGCGCAACAAATGAAATTTCTGCATGTTCTGGCGCTGCTTCTTTTGGGACTGTGCACAGGCGCGCAAGCCGCCTACAGCCTCGACCAACTGATGGCCGAGTTGGCCCAGCACCCCGGGGGGCGCGCCCGCTTTGTCGAAAAGCGCTTCATGGCGCTGCTCGACAAACCGGTGCTGGCATCGGGCGACATGGTGTACAGCCCGCCCGACCGGCTGGAAAAACGCACGCTGTTGCCCAAGCCCGAAATCCTGATCCTGGACAAGGACACGCTGAGCATGGAGCGCGACAAGCGCCGGCTCTCCATCAACCTGAGCAGCCGACCGGAAGCGCAGGCCTTTGTCGAGAGCATCCGCAGCACGCTGTCGGGCAACCGGGCCGCCCTCGAGCGGCACTACACCCTGCAACTGCAGGGCAGCAGCGCGCAGTGGACCCTGGTCCTGGTGCCGACCGAGCCGGGTATCGCAGCCTTGCTGCGACGCATCACCATCACCGGTAACCGAAACCAGGTGCGGTTGATCGAATACCTGCAGGTGGACGGGGACCGTTCCGAGCTTGCGATCGAGCCCATCGACACCCCATGAAAAGCCGGGTGGCGCGCGTTTTTCTGATTTGGGTGCTTTGCCTGGCAGCCGGCATCGCGGTGGTGTGGAATGCCCGCTTTACAGCCGACATGTCTTTTTTCCTGCCCTCGCGCCCCAGCGCCGAGCAGCAGGTGCTGGTGGGGCAGTTGAAAGAGGGCTCGGTCTCACGATTGCTGATGCTGGCCATCTCCGGCGGCGACGAGCACTCGCGTGCGCTGGCGTCACGCGACCTGCGCCAGCGGCTGTTGGCCAACCCGGCATTTGTGTCGGTGCAAAACGGCGAGGTGGCGGCCCTGGACGACGAGCGGGCCTTTTTGCTGCAACACCGGTACTCGCTGAGCCCGGCGGTGTCGCCGGAACGCTTTACCGAAGCCGGCCTTGCCGCGGCGGTAAGCGAGACCATCCAGACCCTGTCCTCGCCGGTGGGTTTGCTGCTCAAACCTGTGCTGGCACGGGACCCTACGGGAGAGTTGCTGGCGCTGCTGGGTCAGCTCAACCCTGGAGCGCAGCCCGAAACCCGGGCCGGTGTCTGGGCGTCCCGCGATGGCGCGCGCGCCATGTTGCTGGTACAGACCCGCGCCCTGGGCGCCGACACCGACGCTCAGCAGGTCGCGATCGCCGCTGCACATCAGATGTTTGCCGAGACAGTGCAGGCCTCGGGTGCTGGCGATCTTTCGATGCAGCTTTCGGGGCCGGGGCAGTTTGCGGTGCAGACGCGAGCCACGATACAGAGCGAGGTGTCACGGCTACTCTTGATCAGTACCGTGGGCATTGTGTGTGTCCTGTTGTGGGTCTACCGATCACCGCGGTTGCTGGGCCTGGGCCTGTTGCCGGTGCTCAGTGGTGCGGTGGCCGGTATCGCGGTGGTGAGTCTGGTGCACGGTACCGTTTTTGGCATTACCGTGGGCTTCGGGTCGGCCTTGATTGGTGAGGCGGTTGACTACGCCATCTATTTCTTCGTGCAATCCGGGCGAGATGGCCTGGCCCACTGGCGACGCGTCTACTGGCCGACGATACGTCTGGGCGTGTTGACTTCGATCCTTGGTTTCGGTGCATTGTTGTTCTCCGGGTTTCCCGGCCTGTCCCAACTGGGGCTGTATGCGCTGTCAGGCTTGGTCACGGCGGCACTGGTGACGCGGTTTGTCCTGCCTGGTCTGTCGGGCAGTGGTGCGATGGTGCCGCCTCCAGGTCCCTGGGTGCACCGTCTTCTCACCTTGTTGGGCCAGGCGCACCGCTTGCGCCTGAGCGTGGCGGTGCTGGCTCTGCTGGCGTGTGCTTACCTGGTCCAGCAACGCGACACCTTGTGGGATGGAAACCTCTCCGCGCTGTCCACCACCAATGCTGCTGATGCTGCCACCGACAGCCGCATGCGCGCCGATCTGGCCGCACCCGATGCGCGCTACCTGGTGCTGGTCAGTGGCGCCGACCAGGAAAAGGCGCTGCAGGCCGCAGAGCTGGTGGGTGTGCAATTGGACCCGTTGGTTGAGCAGGGGGTGATCGGTGGATACGACACGCCGACCCGATTCCTGCCAAGCCAGGCAACGCAAATGGTCCGGCTGGCCAGCCTGCCGGATACCGAAATTCTGCAGGCGCGCCTGGCAGCGGCGTTGGTGGACTCGCCGCTGTCCGCAAGCAAACTTGGCCCCTTTGTCGCCGACGTGTTGGCGGCGCGGCAGGCCGGGCCATTGCAGCTCAAAGACCTGGACGGCAGTTCTCTGGCGCTGGTGGTGCGGGCCATGCTGACACCGGGCAGCAACGGCTGGAACGTGGTCATGCCACTGCGCCCGGCGGCCGGCTCGCCCAATGCCGAGATTCCGGTGGAGTCACTGCGCGCCGCATTGGCCGGAAGCAGGGGTCTGTTTGTCGACATGCGCACCGAGTTCGAGGATCTCTACAACGGCTACGTTGATGAGGCCGTGCAGTTGTCGCTGGCGGGATTCGTCGCCATCGTGCTGTTGCTGGCAGTCGCGCTTCGCTCCACGCGCCGGCTGGCGCGCGTGTTGCTGACGCTGGTGCTGACCGTGGCAGGCGTGATTGCGGTGCTGCATTTTTCGGGCGAACGTCTGCATTTGCTGCATCTGGTGGGCATGTTGCTGGTGGTGGCAGTGGGGTCGAATTACGCTCTTTTCTTTGATCGCGTTGCCGGTGGTGAGCCGCTTGATGCCGTCACCTTGTTGTCGCTGCTGGTGGCCACGCTGACGACAGCCATCGGATTTGGCGTGATGGCCTTGTCCACGGTACCTGTGCTGCATGCGATCGGCATCATTGTGGGACCGGGTGCGTTGCTGGCGCTGGCACTCTCGGCCGTGCTGGTTTATCCCGCGGCCCAAAGGCAATGATGTGACATCAACGCTGCACCACCGCTGCGGGGCAAGGGCAATTTTGGTGCTGCTGCCCGGCGCGTTGATGACTCCGCAACAGATGGTCGATGCCGGCATTTTCACGGCCGTGTTATCGCGCAAACTGGCACTGGACGTGTCGCTGCCGGACCTGCATGCGTTGCCTGGTGACAACCAGGATGCCTTGCGCGTGCTGGAGAGCCAAATGTTGGCCCCGGCACGGGCACAGTACGACGATGTCTGGCTGGGCGGCATTTCACGAGGAGGTCATCTGGCGCTTTCCTGCCTCGCCGCGGGCTCGGGTGTCGTGAGCGGGCTGTGTCTGCTGGCGCCCTATGCGGGTAGTCGCATTACCAGCAATCGCATCGAACGCTCGGGCGGCCTGAAGAACTGGCAACCGACATCCGAGCAATTGCTGGACCCGGAATTCCGGCTCTGGAACTGGTTGAAAAACCCCGTCTGGCCCCGGCACGTATTCTTGGGCTACGGCGTCGAAGACCGGTTCGCCGACGGTATGCATCGCCTCGCATCGTGTTCGGCGGGAGCAGAGCTGCATACGGTGCCGGGCGCTCACGACTGGGCGGCCTGGTTGCCGCTGTGGGAACGGTTTCTGGAGCGCCATTTTTGCGAAGCAGCATGAACCTCTCCTGGATGGACACCCCAGCGCTCAAGGCATCGGCCACACTGCATGCGGCGGCGGTCGCTGGCGCGGTGGCAATGCCGGCCGAATGGCCGTGGGCCCTGGGGGCGATGGTGGCCAACCATGCCGTGCTCACGGTGGCGGGCCTGCTGCCTCGATCGCACTTGCTGGGCCCCAATCTCACCCGGCTGCCTGAAACCGCCGTTGCGCGGCATGAAGTGGCATTGACCATTGACGACGGCCCCGATCCGGCCGTCACGCCACGCGTGCTTGATCTGCTGGATGCGGCCGCCGTGAAGGCCAGCTTCTTTTGCATCGGGCGCCGGGCCCGCCAGTCCCCAGCCTTGTGTCGCGACATCGTAGCCAGAGGACATCGGATCGAGAACCATGGCGACGCACATTCGAATGCGTTTTCACTGTGGGGACCATCGCGCATGCGCGCCGATATCGAGGCCGCCCAGGCCACGCTGGCCGAAATCACGGGGCAGGCGCCGATATTTTTCAGGGCAACAGCCGGCCTGCGCAACCCGTTCCTGGATCCGGTACTGCGTGAACTGGATTTGCGCTTGGCGTCATGGACGCGGCGCGCATTTGACACAGTGCATGGCGACGCGCCGCACATGGTGCAGCGGCTGACGCGCGGCCTTGGGCCGGGTGACATCTTGCTGCTGCACGACGGTCATGCCGCCCGTGGCCCCGACGGGCAAGCGGTGATTCTTGCTGCGCTGCCCGCGCTATTGCTTCATTTGAAATCTGCCAAGCTGCAACCGGTAACGCTGCACGACGCACTGAAATGAACATGCCGCGCGCCAGCCGGTTGTCAATGTGTTACCGAAGTGTTGCGTGTACTGAAGAGCGTGCGATGGCGACCCATGCTCTAAGATCCTTCCTTTGACCAGGCCCTGTTCCAATTTGTCACCTATCGAACTCACCGCTTTCACCCTGACCACCTGCCTGGGCAGGGGACTGGATGCCACGCGCGACGCGCTGGCGCATGGGCGCAGCGGACTGGCTCCTTGCCGGTTCGAAACCGTCGAACTCGACACCTGGATCGGTGAAGTGCCCGGCGTCGACGCGCAAGTGCTGTCTGCCGCAATGGCAGGTTACGACTGCCGCAACAATCGCCTGGTGCAGATGGGACTGGAGACCGACGGGTTCGCTGACGCCGTGCGTGCTGCCGTGGCGCGCCACGGCGCCGGACGTGTCGGCGTGTTTCTGGGCACCAGCACGGCGGGCATTTTGCAGACCGAACTCGCCTACCGCCGGCGCGATCCCGCCACGGGCGCCTTGCCCGAGGATTTCCATTACCGCGGCACCCACAACGCCTTTTCACTTGCCGAATTCACGCGCGCCTACTTTGGCTTGCAGGGCATGGCCATGGCCATTTCAACCGCTTGCTCGTCCAGTGCCAAGGTGTTCGCCGCAGCCGCGCGACAACTCGCGCTGGGCACCATCGACGCGGCGATCGTGGGGGGAGCCGATTCCTTGTGCCTGACAACACTTTACGGTTTTTCATCTTTGCAGCTGACCTCGACTGAACCTTGCCGCCCTTACGATGTCGCGCGTAATGGGCTGTCGATTGGCGAGGGCGCAGCCTTCGCCTTGCTCGAGCGCGCCAGTACACCGGGTCCCGCAGCCGTGATGCTGATGGGGGTGGGAGAGTCGAGCGATGCGTACCACATGTCGGCGCCGCATCCGCAAGGATTGGGTGCCCGTATGGCCATGAAAGCGGCTCTGCGGTCTGCCAACCTGGCGTCCGGGGACATCGATTACATCAACCTGCACGGCACGGCCACGCCGGCCAATGACGCCGCAGAAGGGCGGGCCGTGGCCGATCTGTTTGGTCCGGGCGTGCCCTGCAACTCCACCAAGGGCGCCACCGGTCATACGCTGGGCGCCGCAGGTGCCATTGAAGCCGTGTTGTGCGCAATGGCCCTGACGGACAGCCGACTGCCCGGTAGTGCGGGGACGGTGACGCTGGACCCTGCGATTGACATCGATTACCGGAAACACGGTTGCGAACTCCGGCTGCGCCGCGCCCTCACCAACTCGTTTGGATTTGGTGGTACCAATTGCAGCCTGATCCTGGGAGTTGCCGAGTGAGCGCCGCGCCGGGCCGTTCCCAAGCAAGCTCGCACCGCAGCCCGCAGGGCGAAGGTGTTAAAGATTGCGCCGCGCCGGGCCGTTCCCAAGCATTGCAAGCCTGGATCGACGGCATTGGCTTCATCGCGCCCGGGCTGCCCGACTGGTCAGCCGCACAGGCGGTATTGCGCGGCGAACAGCCGTTTGTTTCCGCTCCCTCGCTGCTGCCGCCTCCTGCGTTGTTGCCATCTGCCGAGCGCAGGCGTGCCAGCCGTGTCGTCAAACTCAGCCTGGGCCTGGGTTTGCAGGCGGTCGCCCATGCTGGCGCCGATGCCGCCACACTGGCCACGGTGTTCACGGCGTCGGGCGCTGATGGTCACAACTGCCACGCGTTGTGTGAGCAACTGGCAAGCGACGACCGGCAGATTTCACCCACCCGATTCCACAACTCGGTGCACAATGCCGCCGCGGGCTACTGGGGCATCGCCACACGCAGCATGGCCCCGTGCCAGGTGATCTGCGCATTCGATGCCAGTTTTGGTGCGGGCCTGCTGGACGCGCTGGCCCAGGTGGTGCTGGACGGTCAGCCGGTGCTGCTGGTCGCCTACGACAGCGAGTATCCGCAACCCTTGTACGGCAAGCGTGACTCACCCGATTGCGCGGGTGTGGCCCTGGTGCTCAGCCCGTCGCGTTGCGCCACTTCTCTGGCCAGCATTGAATTGAACCTGGTCGGTCAAGCCGCTGATACGCTGCTCGACCCCGGCCTTGAGGCCTTGCGTACACGCATCCCGGCGCTGCGCGTGCTGCCGCTGCTGGATCGCCTGGCCCGAGGGCAGGGGGGCACGGTGGTGCTGGACTACCTGCCCGAGCTGCAACTGGCACTGGATGTGTCGCTGTGCTGAACCACGACTGGATCGCCTCGCATATTCCGCACCAGGGCAATATGTGCCTGCTGCACGCGGTACTGCAATGGGACGAACAACGCATCGTCTGTGAAGCCACCGGCCACGGCGCGCCTGATCATCCTTTGCGCGCGCAGGGACGACTGGGTGCTGCCGTCGGCGTGGAGTACGCCGCGCAGGCGATGGCGGTCCACGGCGCCTTGTTCGCATCCGAGTCGATGCCGATCAAGCAGGGCTACCTGACCAGCGTGCGCGGTTTGACGCTGTACGTCGATCGCCTCGACGACCTGAGCGGACCAATTCGGGTCAGCGCCGAGCGCTTGTCGGGCGATGCCCGCCTGGTGCTTTACCAGTTTGAACTTGAGCATCGCGGTGTGTGTCTGCTGGCGGGGCGCGCATCGGTGGTGTTGGACGTGCAAGCCTTATGAAAACACCCACGGAAAAGGCGCCCAGGCGCGCGCTGGTCACAGGCGGTAGTGGCGGTATCGGGGCGGCAATATGCCGCCGCCTGGCCGCAGATGGGCTGCACGTGATCGTGCATGCGAACAAGGGGCTGGACCGGGCCGAGGTGCTGGTGAATGAGATACGGCAACTAGGCGGGAGTGCGCAGGCGGTGGCGTTCGATGTGACCGACCGCGCGGCGGCGAACGCCGCCATCGAACTGTTGCTGCAGACGGGACCGATCCAGGTACTGGTGAACAACGCGGGTATCCACGACGATGCCGTGTTTCCCGGTATGCGCGGTGAGCAGTGGGACCGTGTGCTTGATGTGTCGCTCAACGGATTCTTCAACGTGACACAACCACTGACCCTGCCGATGATCCGAACACGCTGGGGCCGCATCATCAGCATTTCGTCGGTTGCAGCCGTTGCTGGCAACCGCGGTCAGGTCAATTACTCGGCTGCCAAAGGGGCGCTTCACGCGGCCAGCAAATCGCTGGCGCTGGAACTGGCCAGTCGCGGTGTGACGGTGAACGCCGTCGCGCCAGGCTTGATCGCGACCGGCATGATCGAAGGCCAGTTTGATGCCGAAACCGTCAAGCGCCTGGTGCCGATGTCCCGGGTGGGGCAACCGCAGGAGGTCGCCGATCTGGTGGGTTTTCTGGCCTCCGACCAGGCCGCCTATATCTCGGGGCAGGTCATTTCAATCAACGGCGGCATGATCTAGCATCCGCAATCTGGTATCTGGTATCTGGTATCTGGTATCTGGTATCGGTCACCTCTTTCGCCCGATGTAATCGCGAAACATACCCATGCTCACGTCGCAGCGGACTTCCGAAAATCCGGCGCGACGCAGGGCGTCCAGGATCGGCTCGGGCTCCAGCGCAGCTTCGATGGTGTCGCCGTAATATTCCCACAGGCGCTGCACATCGTCGTGGCGACCCGTCAGCCTGGCCAGCAATGGCACCACCACGGCAATATGGAAACGCAGCAGGCTACGCAACAGGGGGTTGCGCGGACGGCTGATCTCCATCAGGCAGACACACCCGTTCGGCTTGAGCACGCGGTGGTATTCGGCGAAGGCCTGGTCCAGATCACCGACGTGGCGCAGTGCGTAACCCATGGAGACGACGTCGACCAATCCATCGGGTAGCGGAATCGACTCGGCATAAGCTTCAATGGTCTGCACCGACATTTTCTTGCGCAATTGCGCGAGCATGCCGGGGGAAGGGTCGAGCGCCCAGACCTGGCCCTGGGGACCCACCAGTTCCAGCGCAGCCGCCGTCACCAGACCCGTGCCGGCAGCTACGTCCAGCACTGCCATGCCAGGCGCCAGCCCGATGCGGCGAAGTACCTCGCGCCGGTACCTTGCCCCGCTTCCCAGCGCGGTCAGGCTTTCGGCGCTGTCGTAGCCTGACGCGGCCTGATCGAACATGTCACGGGTGACGGCACGCCGTTCGTCCTCGTTTGCGAAGTACTGGTCCATGCGTCGGTCTGCCTTGAGCGCACGGGTCGGTTGGATGGGGGTGGCCGGGTCGGTCAAGTCAATCTCCAGTGAGGTGCAAACGGCGCCAGATCAGCTGCGGCAGGCGCAGCAGGAAGCCCAGAAACAGGCGGGTGTGCATCCAGGTCAGTAGGGCGTTGTCACGCAGATAGTTGAAGTGCGACACACCACCTTCTTCGGCAGTCAGGTAGCGCACCGGGGCATCGATGTTGATCGGCCGAACACCCGCCCAGCACAGGCGCACCACGGCCTCCGGATCGAAATCGAAGCGACGCATGAAGCGGGTGCTGCGCATGGTGCGTATCAGCGGCGCGATGGGGTAGACGCGAAAGCCGTAGAGCGAATCGCCAATGCCCATCCACAAGGTCTCCAGATTGGCCCAGCCGTTGGACACCTTGCGCCCGTTGACCCGCAGCG
>JBKJRR010000488.1:0-12321 GCA_046594635.1 Burkholderiaceae bacterium | reverse complement strand
GCCGGTGGCAGCCGGGCGCGGGCCGTGCTGGTCGTGGGCCCTGGCGACGCACTGGTCACACCGTGTGGGGGTTGCCGCCAGAAGATGCGCGAGTTTGCCGCGCCCGAAACGCCGGTGTTGATTGCGGGGGACGATGGGGTTCGCGCGAAATTCACGCTCGGACAATTGCTGCCGCACAGTTTCGGGCCGGAGCACCTGGGGCGTGTCTGAACGCTGCCCCGGGATGTTCGCCAGCGGACGTGCATCGCAGCCCGAGGTCGACCGGCGGTACGCGGGTGACAAGCGTGGCGGCCTTTGGACCGTCATGGAAGTCGACTGATGCTGGCCCAGGAGATCATCCGCATCAAGCGTGATGGTGGTGTGCTGGACGAAGCGCAGATCGAGGCCTTCGTAACCGGCCTCGTCGATGGCGGCTGGAGCGAAGGTCAGGCCGCGGCGCTGGCCATGGCGATATTTCTCAACGGCTTGGGCACGCGGGAGACCGTGGCGTTGACGCGGGCCATGACCCATTCGGGCAGCGTCATGGACTGGGCCGCGCAAAAGCTCGGCGGCCCCATCCTGGACAAGCATTCCACTGGTGGCGTTGGCGACAAGATCAGCCTGGTGCTGGCACCCATGCTGGCGGCCTGTGGCGCCTATGTCCCCATGATTTCCGGTCGCGGCCTGGGCCATACCGGCGGTACGCTGGACAAGATGGACAGCATCCCCGGCTACCAGACCGCTCCGACCATTGGTACCTTGCGCCAGGCCCTGCGCCATGCCGGATGCGCCATCGTCGGCCAGACCGCCGACCTGGCGCCGGCCGACCGGCGCCTGTACGCCATCCGCGATGTGACGGCCACGGTCGAATCCATCCCGCTGATCACCGCCAGCATCCTGTCCAAGAAACTCGCAGCCGGCCTGCAGGCGCTGGTGCTCGACGTCAAGGTCGGCAACGGCGCGTTCGCGGCCACACCGGAGATGGCGCAGGCACTGGCGCAGTCGCTGGTGTCGGTGGCCAACGGCGCTGGACTACCGACGCGTGCCCTGATCACCGACATGAACCAGGTACTGGGACACAGCTGCGGCAATGTCGTCGAGGTATGGGAGGCGCTGGAGTTCTTGAGCGGCAAGCGGCGCGAGCCGCGACTTCTGGCCGTGACGCAGGCCTTGTGCGCCGAGCTGTTGGTTTTGGGTCAGCTGGCAACGGATCATGACGACGCTCGCGACCGCATCAACCGCGTGCTGGACGACGGTTCCGCCCTGGAGCGCTTCGCGCGCATGGTTTCGGCGCTGGGAGGCCCGGCAAATTTTGTCGAGCGCCCCGGTGACTACCTTGAGGCGGCGCCAGTATCACGTCCTGTGCCGGCCCCGCGAGATGGCTGGATCAGTGAGGTAGCCACGCGGGATATCGGCCTGCTGGTGATTGAACTTGGTGGCGGGCGGCGTCAGGCCTCGGACCGGATAGACCACCGGGTCGGGTTTAGCGAAGTACTGGGTGTCGGTACTCAGGTGCGCGTAGGTGAAGCTCTGGCTGTGGTGCATGCAGCCGACGACGCGGCGGCGCAATCGGCAGTCGGAAAAATCGTGGAACTGATGAGGTTTTCGGATAATTTTTCGACTACGGGCACGCAGTTGTTTGCGCGGCTCGGCGCCGATTGATGCGGCTCAGGGTTGCTGCGCCACCAGTCGCTTGAGCAGTCGCACTGCATTGACGAGGCCATCGTAGTAGCCATCGACCGTGTCGACCTGGCGGTACCCAAGATGCCGGTAGAACGCAATCGCATTGATGTTGTCGGCCCGACATTCGAGTCGGATTGTGGTGGAGCCGGCCACATACGCCGATTCCTCCAGCCACGCCAGCAATTGCCGTCCCTTGCCTTGATGGCGCAGTACGGGTGACACGGCCAGCAACACCAGATGTGGCGCGTCATCATCCAAGTATTGCATGATACCGAAGCCGTCAAGCTGATCATCCTGGACCAGCACGGCCACGTTGGTCGACGGGTCATGGATGGCCTGTAACACGCGCGCAGCTTTCCAACTCCAACCCAAACCATGTTCGATCCAGTCACGGGACATGGTTCCGATAACTTGTGCCTCACCGGGTTTTGCCAGGCGGATCGTACGGTCGCGATGCATTGGTGGATTGTGGCGCGCCGTAGTCCTGGGCGTTTCCCGCGGATCAGCCCTGGCCGCTACTGCCAGTCGCCAGTTGCCCGCACCTCCAACATCAGGCCGAAGCAGACCATTGCGCAACGCCGGTGAACCAGGCTTTGCGGATCAGCCGGCCACTGAACTTCGAGTCGATGGCGCTGCCTGACTTGTCACCCGCTCAAGGAATCAGCACCGTCGCGCCAACGGTCTTGCGCCCTTCGAGCGCCCGGTGGGCCTGCGCCGCATCGGCCAGCGCAAATGTCTGACCGGCCTCGCTGCGAATCTTGCCGGCAAGCACCATGCCAAACAGTTCATCGGCCATCTCCAGCATGTGCGCGCGCGGCAAGATGTAGTGCATCATCGCCGGCCGCGTCACCCACAATGAGCCTTTGGCGGCCAGTTGCCTGGTGTCGATCACCACCGGGCCGGAACTGGTGCCATTGCTGACCAGCGTTCCACGTGGCTGCAGGCAGTTCAATGACGCGTCGAGTGTGTCCTTGCCCACCGAGTCGTAGACCACGGGCACACCTTTTCCGTCGGTGATTTCGCGCACGCGACCGACGATGTCCTCGCGTGTGCTGACGATGGTATGGGTGCAGCCGTTGGCGCGGGCGATCTCGGCTTTTGCATCCGAGCTGACGGTGCCGATCATGGTCACACCCAGTGCGCGGGCCCATTGGCAGGCGATCAGGCCGACTCCGCCGGCGGCCGCGTGGTACAGGATGGTCTCGCCACCTTTGAGCGGATAAACCTGGCGAAACAGGTACTGCGCCGTCATGCCCTTCATCATCATCGTGGCCGCGCTAGCGTCGCTGATGCCATCGGGCAAGCGGATCAGCACTTCTGCGGGCATCACGCGCACATCGGAATAAGCACCTTGCGGACCGATCAGATAACCCACCCGGTCGCCGACGGTGATGTCAGTCACGCCTGCGCCGACGGCCTCCACCACGCCCACCGCGTCCGATCCCAGGCCGCTGGGCAAGGCAGCGGGGTAGACACCGGTGCGGAAATAGATGTCGATGAAGTTGACGGCAATTGCGGTGTGTCGCACGCGGGCCTGACCCGGCCCTGGATCGCCGACGTCGACCGTTTCAAGGCGCAGAACCTCGGGACCGCCGATGGCATGAAATCGAATCGCTTTTGCCATGTCAGGCCGCCTTTCTGAGGAATCCCTGGTGGCGGCCCACCGGGTTGGGTGCAAATCCGTTCGCCGCCAGACATTCTTCGGTGGTGTTGTAGAACACGCCGATCTTGCTCAGCTTCTTGGCCGTCTTGCCGTCAGCGATCGGGCGCCCGAATATGCCTGCGATCTGCACCAGTTGCTCGACCTGTTCCACGGTGCTGATCTTGCGGCTGTGGTCCTGCGCCCAGAGGTTGTCCTCGATGCCGCAGCGCACATGCAACCCCATGGCGATTCCCATCATGTTGATCGGCAACACATTGCGCATCGAGCTCTCGACCGTGAGCACGGCGCCGTCGGGCGCGGCGCGCACGAAATTGGCCAGGTTGTAGATGTGCGGCGCATCCATGCCGCCACTGATGGCCACCCAGTTCATGACCAGCGGGCCCTTGTAGATACCGCGGCGCATGAGCCGCTCCACCGATTCGAAACTGTTGATGTTGTAACACTGGAAGGCGCTCTGAATACCGGCCTCGCTCAGGCGGCGGATATGTTCTTCGGCCCAGCCGGGTTGCGCCGGCACCGTCATTTCCCTGTAGGCGTTGAAAACCTCGGGGTCTTCCATCGACGTTCCCGCAATGTCCTCCCAGGCCATGTGCTCCAGGATGTTCATCTGTGAGGTGTTGATCGTCACTGTGACCTGATCCGGCTTGGGGTCGAGCTCGGCCAGCATGTGGCGTGTGTCGTCGGAAAGCCATTTGGCGGCGGCACCGTCGGACTCCGGTGCGAACGAGATCGAACCACCCACCTGGATCAGCATGTCGGGCACGGCGGCGCGCAAGCCGGCGATCAGCTCGTTGAACTTGGACAGGCGTTTGCTGCCGCGGCCGTCGAGTTCGCGCACATGCAGATGCAACACGCTGGCGCCAGCGTTGTAGCAATCCACGGCCTTCTGGACCTGCTGCTCGATCGTGACCGGTATGTCTTCGGGGAAGTCGGAGGGCACCCACGACGGCGCGTAAGGTGCTGCGGTGATGACCAGCGGCGGCTGGTTTTCTGGGAACAATGATCCGTCGAGGAAGTTCATGGGGGACTCCTTGCAAAACTGAGGGAAGGGAACAACGCAACTTTTGTGTTGCGCTCGAAAAAGATGACCGGCTGGTGGTGTCAGAAGGGTGCGTCACCCATGATGCCGGCGCGTTCCATCTTGCGATGGCAGGGTGGGTAGTCCATCACCGCGTAATGCTGGGTGGCCCGGTTGTCCCAGATCGCCACGCTGCCAGGCTTCCAGCGCCAGCGCACCTGGTATTCGGGAATCGTGGCTTGCATCACGAGGTAGCGCAGCAGGTCACCGGCACCGGGTTGGTAGTCGTGCCCGAAGCGCACGTTTTCGGGCGTATGAAAGTTGGTGAAGTGGGTGGTGAACCCGTTGACGAACAACACCTTCTCGCCCGTCTCGGGATGGGTGCGCACCACGGGATGTTCGGCATCGGGGAACTGTGCCTTCAGGGCCAGGCGCTTGTCGATTGCCATGGCGGCACCAAACGTGGCCTCGATGCTGTGGCGGGCCCGCAGCGGCGCGATCTGTTGCTTCACGTGCTCGGGCAAACGCGCATGAGCCAGTGCCATGTTGGCCCACATCGTGTCGCCACCCACCGGCGGGCATTCGACACAGCGCAGCACGCATCCCATGGGGGGCTTTTCGCGCCAGGTCGCGTCGGTATGCCAGGAGTTCTCGTAGCGATCCGGCGGAGCGTCCGGCGACTTGTAGATACGCACCAGGCCCGGATGCTCCGGGTCGCTACCGGCCACCGGGTGGTCTTCCAGCGAGCCGAAGCGACGGGCGAACGCCACATGTTCCGCCTTGCTCATGCCCTGGTCACGCAGGAACAGCACCTTGTGGCGCAACAGCAGTGCGCGGATCTCGGCAAAAAGGTCGTCGTCGCGCGAAGCATCCGACAGTTGCACGCCGATCAGTTCGGCGCCCAACGCGCAGCTCAGCGGTTCGGCGTGGATGGCAGTGGTAAGGGCCATGGTCGGATTCCTGGGTGCGCAACGGGCGGGCGATTATTGGGCGAGCTGGATATGGAACTGCTTGACGATGCCGGCGTTGCGCTCGAACTCGTCCTTGACCGATTGGGCCAGTTGCGCCGACGTCAGATTGGTATTGGGCTCGAAGCCGACGGCCAGCAAGCGGTCCCGCACCTGCGGTGCGGCAGCTGCCTTCAAGATTGCAGCGTTGATTTTGTCGACCACCGCTGGCGGCACTGCAGAGCTGACGACGATGCCAAGCCAGTTGCTGAAGTCGAGGTCGGGGTAACCCAGCTCGGTCATCGTCGGCACGTCGGGCAGATGGGCCGAACGCGTCTTGGATGCGACCGCAAACGCCCGCAGCTTGCCGGCCTTGATCTGCGGCAACGAGGTCACGATGCCGTCGAACATGATGGCGATCTGCCCGCCCATCACCTGCTGCAGCGCGGGCGGCGAACCGGCAAACGGTATGTGCTGGAAGTCGAGGCCGGCCTTCTGGTTGAAGATCATGCCGGCGTAATGGGAGGCCGTGCCTGCACTGTAGGACGCAAAACTGACCTTGCCCGGATTGGATTTGCCCCAGGCGATCAGCCCCTTGACATCCTGCGCTGGCACGGACGGCGCGCCGACCAGCACCACCGAGGCGCGCGCCACCGTGGCCACCGGCCGCACGTCCTTGAGCGGGTCGAAGGCGGTCTTCATGACATGCGGGATTTCGGTCAATATGTTGCTTGCCGTCACCATGATGGTCTGGCCGTCAGGGGGCGCCATGTTCATCGCCTGTACGCCGATGGCGCCGCCTGCGCCGGGCTTGTTGTCGACGATCACCGGTTGGCCGATTTCGGCTGACAGGCGTTCGGCCAGGATGCGCGCGACAACGTCCATGGTGCCGCCGGCGGGCGCTGGCACGACCATCTTGACAGGCTTGTCGGTCCAGGCCAGAGCCAGCGGCGCGGCCAGGGCTACCAGCGCAGTGACCAGCAACTGTCGCAACGGTCGTGCAGATGAAACAGGCGGAAAGGGCAATTGGGCTTTCATGGGGTGTCTCCGTTGGGGGTGTTGCCGGTCCGAGCCGGTCTTGATGTATGTCAGGTTGAACTGTAGCCATGGCTCCCAAAAAGCGATGTACATTCTGGGACATTTGATGTCTATTCTGGGACAAGTCGATGCCGTCTGCCGTTCCGCTCATTCGCAGCGCCAGCTTGCGTGGCTACATGGAACTGGCCCGCTCGCTTGGTCTTCAGCCTGAGGCTCTGATGCGCCAGGCAGGTCTGAGCGCACGTTGCCTGGACGACCCCGAAATGCCGATCAGTGTTGCCGCCGTACGCGAACTGCTCGAGACCAGCGCGCGTCTGGCAGGTGCCGAAGATTTCGGGTTGCAACTGGCACGGGGCAGGCGCCTGGCCAATCTCGGGCCGATCAGCATTGTGTTGCGCGAGGCGCCCACTGCACGGCAGGCGCTTGACATCCTGGTGCGTTATCTGCGGCTGCTCAATGCGTCACTGCTGACGCAAATCGAGGACCACGGTGACGTGGTGGTCATACGAGAAGATGTGCTGGTCGATGGCACCGGCGGCGTGCGCCAGTCGATCGAGTTGGCGGTTGGCGTGATGCACCGCATTCTGGTCGAATTGCTCGGCGCACAGTGGCAGCCACGGCATGTGTGTTTCGCCCATCGCGCGCCGTCAGATCTGGCCAGTCACCGCGCCATGTTCGGGCAAGACCCTGAATTCAATGCCGGGTTCAGCGGCATTGTTTGCGCAGCCCAGGATCTGGCGGCGCGTCTTCCGACGCTGGAAAGTGGCATGGCGATTTATGCGCGACGCTTCCTGGACCAGGCGCTGACGGCGTCGCGCGGCAGCACCAGCGATTCGACCCGCCAACTGATTGCAGCGCTGCTGCCCGGCGGACGCTGTACCGCCGAGCAGGTTGCGCATCACCTGCGCATGGACCGGCGCACGCTGCACCGCCACCTGGCCGCCGACGGTGAGAGCTTCACGACCCTGACGTGCAGCATTCGTCGGGACTTCGCGACGCGGCTGATCCGCGAGGGTGACCACCCGCTGGCAGAGTTGGCCGAGTTACTGGGATTCTCGGGGGCCAGTGTATTTGCATTCTGGTTCCGACGGCAGTTCGGCTGTACCGTGTCGCAGTGGCAGCGACGATGAGGTAGCGGCAGTGTCGGCAAGCGGGGGATTGGCAGCGTGTTGTCGGCCTGGATCCGCGATACACGATGCGAAGTTTTCCAGCATTCATGGCATAGTGCGAATCGATGAAATGCGGAACTTGTCAATTCGATGTCTCCGCAGACTTTGCATTTTGTCCCCGCTGCGGAAACAAGCTGGCCAAGGCGGCGAGCGCCCCGGTTGCGGCGGCCGACGCCGATCGGCGATCGGCCACCGTGTTGTTCGCGGACTTGTCCGGCTTCACCGCGATTTCCGAGCGGCTCGATCCCGAGGACGTGCGGGCACTTCAAACAGACTTGTTCGCTGCGTTGAGCGGGGTGATTGAAAGCTTTGACGCATTCGTCGAGAAATATGTCGGAGACGCGGTGATGGCAGTCTTCGGCGCGCCAGTGGCGCACGAAGACGATCCACAACGCGCCTTGTTTGCCGCGCTCGAAATGCATGCGGCAGTTGCTGTGCTCAGCGCACGCTGGATGGACCGACTCGGTCACCCGCTGGCGCTGCACATCGGCATCAATTCCGGGCGGGTGGTTGCCGGAAACCTGGGGTCGACTGCGGACGCCGCGTATGCCGTGACCGGTGATACCGTGAATACGGCTGCGCGCCTGCAGGCGGCGGCCTTGACGGGCCAGACCTTGGTGAGCCACGCTACGTACCAGTTGACGTACGGCGAGTTCGCGTTCGAGTCGGGCGGAACACTTGCCTTGAAGGGAAAGTCCGAGCCGTTGCCGGTGTACCTGCTGCGGGGTGTCGATGACCGTCGGCTCGTAAACGGCGGGCTTGCGCAGCATGGCCTTGCCACCCCGTTCATGGGCCGGGATACTGAAGCTGCGGAAATGCTGGCCGCGACGATGCGCTCGCTGGGGGGGCATGCACAGGTTGTGAGCGTGGTCGCGGAGGCAGGTCTGGGCAAGTCGCGACTCGTCGATGACTTGCTGGAGCGGATCGGTTCGGATGCCGGATTTGCCAGTGCGACCGTGCACCGCGTCGCATGTTCGTCGCACGGCCAGCGACCCTACGGCATCACGGCCGGCCTGTTTCGTGAAGCCTATCGTATTGCACCAGCAGACTCACTCGAGGAAGCGCGCCGCAAGGTGGAACTGACCATGCGCAGGATCGGCGCAGACGACGTCGAAGTGGCCCTGGTGATCCCGGTCGTCGGCTATATCCTGGGACTGCAGTCGCAGGAACACGTCAGTGTCATTGAACCCGAGCGACTCAAACGCCAGATTTTCATGACGCTGCGCACGCTACTGGAGCGACAACTTTGCCAGGGGCCATTGGTGCTGGTGGTCGAAGACTTGCAGTGGGTCGACGCCGCGTCGATCGAAGGCCTGCATACGCTGGCAGACTGGTTGGGGGAGCGCCGGTTGACCGTCGTGCTGACTGGCAGGCCACCATTCGATACGGTGGCCTCTGACTTTGGTCGGGCCACATTGACCAGCGTGCGACTGGCGCCCCTTGCCGACAGCGCAATCGAAGCCCAGCTGAGCGCATTTTTTGGCCATGCGGCTGCGTATCCCGTCGAGCGTCACTTGCACGAAAGGATCGTGCGCCAGGCCGGTGGGAATCCCCTCTATCTTGAAGCGGTCGTCAGCACTTTGATCTCTGATGGCGTCCTTCGACGCGATGCAAACGGATGGCACTGCGCGCCCGTGACCGATGCCGTGGTGGTGCCATCGTCGATCGAAGGCCTGTTGTTGTCCCGGCTCGATCGACTGCCGGCTCTGGCGCGTCGCACACTGCAAAGTGCTGCCATTCTTGGCTCGGAGTTCGAGTCCGCGTTGCTGCCTGCGGTCGATGAAGAAGCCGACGATCCTGCCACACTGTCGATGTTGTGCGATGCCGGCCTGCTCGTGCCGCTGAGCATGGCCGGGCCATGGTCGACGCCGACGCCGCGTCATGCTGCGCCACGCTACCGATTCACCAGCAGCCTGGCGCACGACGTTGCCTACCAGAACCTGCTGCTGCGTCGACGCAGCGAATTGCACCAACGCGTGGGCAGCTTCCTCGAAAGCGCACGCGGCACCCATCCGGCGCGGCTGGAAGACCTGGACGCGCTTTGCCACCACTTCAGCCGGGGCCAGGATCAGCTACGTGGTGCGCACTACCTGGTGGTCGCAGGTGATTGGGCGCGCGGCATTTATGCCAACGAGGACGCGCTGCGTTACTACGATCGTGCCCTGTGTATTCTGGAAGCCGACGCCGTGCACGATATCCGGACCATCAGCGGCATCCGCGAGCCGATGGGGGACCTGCTGTGCACGGTCGGTCGCTGGGAGGGCGCGCGCCTTCAATTCAATGCGGTGCTCGCATGGGCAGGTGCCAGGGCCGACAAAGTCGCGCAGGCGCGCATGCAACGCAAGCTTGCCGGCCTGCAATGGGAGACCGGTGAGCGCGAGCGCAGTTTCGCGTGTCTGCGTGAAGGCCTGCGGCTACTGCAGGGCGATGGCGGGGCAGCAGGGAACGATATTGGCACCGACATTGAGCTGGCTCACCTGTACCAGGAAATGGGGCGGCTCTCCTTTCGAATCGGCGACAACCCGGCCGCCTACGATTGGGGGGAACGCGCGCTGCAGCAGGCCGAACGTGTGGCCGTGCGCGTCCAGAACGATCCGCCAACCCACCGTGAGGTGGCAGCGGCCATGTCACATGCGCTCAACACCATTGGGGCCGCGCTCGCGCGCCAGGAGCGATCTGCCGAAGCGGTGGTGCACATCGAGCGCAGTGTCGCGGTGGCACTGCAGGCGGGGTTGCTGCAGTCAGCATGCCGAAGTTACGCCAATCTGGGGGTGCTGTACGCAACGCTGGACCCCGGACGCGCCGTTGAGACTTGCCAGATGGGACTCGATACCGCCAAGAAGATAGGCGACCTCGGTTCCCAGTCCCGTCTGTACGCGAACCTCGCAGTCGCCTTTTGCGCGCTGACCCAACGGTGTGACGACGAAGGCCTGCAGGCGGCGCAAGCCGCCATCGACCTTGACCGTCAACTCGGGCAGCTCGACCACCTGGCGGTGCCATTGATCGTGCTGGGGCAGATTCACCAGTGCCACGGCAACGCCGAGACGGCATTGCGGCATTACGAGGAGGCGCTTGCCTTGGCCGAGGCCATGGACGAGCCCCAGCTCATGTTTCCCTGCTACGAAGGCCTGGCGACCACCTACCTGGACCAGGGCGACGATGCCCGCGCCGAGTTTTATTTCAACCGCGCCGACGAGGTCTGTGCAAAGGCGGGGGTGGACCGCGATTCGCTGGTGGTTCTGCCCTTTCTGTGCTGAGCCTGGCAGAGGCGCTTAGTGCACGAGCTTGTTCGCTGCTGCAATGAGCTGTGCAGAAGTCGGAAAGACAGAGATGGCGTTCGGGCTATCTGGCGCTTCGATTTGCAGCCAGCGCACAGTGCCGGCCGCATCAATCAGGAAGTGTCCGACGAGTTGTGTCGGGTGGGCCTCCAGGATGGCGTTGTCGGCTTCTTCCATCTGGAATCCATCTTTGGCATTGAGAGTCGAATTGGCTTCCATCGGAAACGTTGGTGCCGCAAGTTCGCCAGTCGGGTTGATGCGCGCCGCCCCGAATTGCGCCATGCTCGTGCGGTAAGGCCATTGCGGCGCCTCGTTGCTGCCCTCTGGCAGGAAATCGGCACGAGGAACACCAAATGCGCGGTGCGTGAGGCAATCCGGGTCGCTCAGCAACATGATGGGTGTCGGCCGGTGCCGGAAATACAGCCGGGCCCGTTCCACGGGCGTGTTGATCACCGCCACCGTTTCGATGCCAGCTGCGCGCAAGGCGGGTTGCGCAGCCCCCAACTGCACAACCTGACGACGGCAAAATGGACAATGAAGTCCGCGGAAAAAGCCGATCAGAAACGGCTGTCCCGCCAGATCGGCAAGCGACACAAGGCCGTCGCGGTTTGCTGCCGGCAGCGTGAATGCCGGCACTGCTTCGCCGATCTGCAGCGGGAGCCTTTGTTGTTCCATGGGAAAACCCTTCGTCTTGCAAAGCCGGTAAATGATGGGCGAATTCTGCCACTCAATGGGTGGCTGCGCGCGTCGCCTGCCTCGCCTCACGGGGTCGATATTCTTGCGGTCGGGCGATCAGCGTGCAAGGGTGACGGCAGGGCGTTCGTGATCAAGCTCGCCGCGACAACCGGCCGGCGGGGAAAGCAGGACTTGATCCGTGAACCAGGACCCAGGACCCGCTGACGATCGGTCAAGCAGCCAATAAATTGCCGCTTTGCGTTGGGGGATTGCAAGACGAGCTGGAGTCACTGCTCGGAATTCATGTCGATGTTCTGACCCCGGCAGACCTGCCGCCGAAGTTTCGCGCCAAGGTACTTGCGCAAGCCCAGCCGGTATGACCGAGAACCGCCTGCCCGACTATCTCGACCACATGCAGCAGGCTGCAACCGATGCTTGCAGCTTCGTTGACGGTCTGGCAAAAGCGGACTTCCTGAATGACAAACGGACCCAGCAGGCCGTCATCATGAGCATCATCATTGTCGGCGAGGCCGCGACGAAGTTGATGGATGGTTACGCCAGCTTTGCCCAGTCGCATCCCGAGGTGCCGTGGCGCAGCATGCGTGGCATGCGCAATCGCATCGCCCATGGCTATTTCGATATGAACCTGGATGTGGTGTGGGACACAGTGCAGTCGGCGCTGCCTACATTGTTGAAGCAATTGTCTGCCGTCCGGCGCGATTTGATGAAGTAGTCGACGCCTGCGACGATCTGTCAGGCTGGCCAATGCCGTTTTAGTGATCAATGAATAGGCACGGTTAGGTGCGCTAACGCATGCGCCGAAGCAGCAGGACGACACAGCAAGCCCCGATCCCGTTGCGCTTGCGGGTGG
>JBKJRR010000472.1:0-7117 GCA_046594635.1 Burkholderiaceae bacterium | reverse complement strand
CCGGCCCACAACGGCCTGTGGGAGATGGCCCACAAAACCCGTGACGACGTGCTGGCGCGACTGGCACTGGTGCCACGTACGCTGGAGGCGCGCGGCCTGGATGCCTCGCCCCCGATGCGTGACAAGTTGCTGGCGGCCGGGGACAAGAACGCGGCTGCCATTCTGGACATCATCCTGCGCGACGAGATCGGCCATGTGGCCGTGGGCAATCACTGGTACCGCCAGATGTGCCTCGAACGGCGACTGGACCCGATCAACACCTTTGCCGAACTCGCGGCACGCCATGGCGCTCCGCGTCTGCGCGGGCCGTTCAACCTGGCCGCGCGGCGCGCCGCCGGCTTCGATGAAATCGAGCTGGCATTGCTGCAGGCCGATACAACAGGGTGCAGCGTTGCGCCGTGACATCGCGCCACATCGGGCAGTCGCAAAGTCTCAATAGAATACCTTGACACTTCCATCAACGCACACATGTCCGAACCTCAAAGCCCCGATACCCGGCCGCAGAACCTGGACACCCTGCCGCAGGGCCTGGAACTCGATGGAGCGGACGTAAAAAAGGCCCAGCCACCCCAGATCACGGCCATCGCACGCCAGGCCATCGTCGACGACAAGGGCGAGGTATTCGGCTACGAACTGTTCGACCGTACACGGGTATCACGCGAGCACGACGCCGCAAGCGATGCGCAACTGCTGTTCAACGTGTTGTCGCACGCCGACACCAGCGCCCTGGTCGACAACCGCACGATGTTTGTCAACTGCACCCACGCCAGCCTTGCCGGCGGCCATCTGGAACTGGTGCAGCCCGAACGCATCGTGCTGGAGATTCCACCCATTGCCGAGCACAACGTCGAGGAGATCGACAGCCGGACACGGACCCTGAGTGACCTGCGCAAACGCGGTTTCCGCCTGGCTTTCAACCAGACCATCCTGACGGCGGCCTACCAACAGTGGCTGCCACTGGCCGGATTCATCAAGATCGACCTGCTCGCACTCAAGCCGGAGCTGGTCGCTGCGACCATCGGTGTCGCACAAAAGCGCTCACAGGCCATGCTGATCGTCGAGAAGGTCGAGACTGCCGAGCAACATGCACAGGTCAAGGCCCTGGGTGTGAAGCTGTTCCAGGGCTACTGGTTTGCCAAGCCGGCGGTGGTGCATGGACAGACACTGCGCCCGGCGCAGGCGGTGATCATCGAGTTGATCAACCTGGTGCGCAAACAGGCGGCGACAGCGGAAATCGAGGCCGTGCTCAAGCATGACGCCAGCCTGTCGTTCAACCTGCTGCGTTTCATCAACTCGTCGGGATTCGGCCTGCGTACCGAAGTAACCTCGTTCCGACAGGCCGTGATGCTGCTGGGTCTCAAGAAACTGTTCCGCTGGGCAGCACTGTTGCTCACCACATCGCGTGCCGGCGGGGTACCCGCGGTGGTAGGCCAGACAGCCATCGTACGTGGGCGACTGATGGAGCTGCTCGCTGCCGAGCTGCTGGCGCCCGAGGAATGCGACAACGCTTTCGTGACGGGTGTCTTCTCGCTGCTCGATGCAATGCTGGGCATGCCACTGGAAAAGGCGCTCGAGGCACTTGCGCTGCCAGAGTCGGTTGTTTCGGCGCTGCTCAAAAAGCAAGGCCCGTTGTCACCCTTCCTGGAACTGACCATTGCCTGTGAAACGGCAGATGACGAAGCCTTCGCCCGCACGGCCAATCAGCTCGGCCTGAACAACCGCCAGGTCAACTGGGCCCATCTGCAGGCGCTGGCCTGGGCAGAAACGATGGGAACCTGAGCAGCGACCGCCAACCAAGGCCAAAAGACCCCCTCATTCAGAACCTCCAGACCATGCCCCAAGAATCCACGAACCCGATGCCTGCAGCTGACCAGGACACCAACGACTCTGCAATTGCCCGCCAGGCCATCGTTGACGACAAGGGCAAGGTCTTCGGCTACGAACTCTTTGACCGGAGCCGTCGCTTCAGTGAACACACCGCGGGCAGCGACGCGCAGTTGTTGTTCAGTGTGTTGACCCATGCTGACACCGGCACATTGATGGACTCGCGCACGATGTTTGTCAATTGCGCGATCCAGAGCCTGCGCAGCGAGCACCTGGAACTGGTCAAGCCCGATCGCGTCGTGCTGGAAGTTCCGCCTGTCACCGGGCACGAGCCGCAGGTGATCGAACGCGCATTGACGGCTTTGACCGACCTGCACCAGCGCGGGTTTCGAATGGCGTTCAACCAGACTGTGCTGACGGTTGCCTACCGCCAATGGTTGCCATTGGCTGCATACATCAAGCTCGACCTGACGGCGGTCAAACGCGAACAGGTCGAGCCGGCCATCCGACTGGCGCAAAAGAAGCAGGGCGTACAGGTCATCGTTGAAAAAATCGAGACCGCCGAACAGCACAAGATGGTGGCCGACCTCGGTGTGAAGTTGTTCCAGGGCTACTGGTTCGCCAAGCCAGTGCTGATGGCAGGCCAGACCGTGCGGCCGGGCCACGCGGCCATCATCCAGTTGATCAATCTGGTTCGCAAGAAGGCGCCGACGGATCAGATCGAGGCAGTGCTCAAGCGCGACGCCAGCCTGTCGTTCAACCTGTTGCGTTTCATCAACTCCTCGGGTTTTGGTCTGAGCACGGAAATCACGTCTTTCCGCCACGCGGTGATGATTCTGGGCCTGGACAAACTGTTCCGCTGGGCCGCCATGCTGCTGACCACCTCACGCGAAGGCGGAGTGCCGCCGGTCGTGGGCAACACCGCCATCGTGCGTGGACGATTGATGGAGCTGTTGGCAGCGGAAATGCTGCCCAAGGAAGAATGCGACAACGCGTTTGTGGCCGGCGTGTTCTCGCTGCTCGATACCATGCTGGGCGTACCCATGGACAAGGCGCTTGGCGCGATCACGCTGCCTGACTCGGTGACTGACGCACTGCTGCACAAGACCGGCCCGTTGGCCCCGTTCCTGGACCTGACAGTTGCGTGTGAAAACGCTGACGACGAAGCCTTTGCAAAAGCCGCGAACGCGTTGACACTGAGCAACCATCAGGTCAACTGGGCCCACCTGCAGGCGCTGGCCTGGGCAGAATCCATGGGCATGTGACGCCCCCCGCCGGCCTGCCATTCATCCGGCGAGATCAATCTTCCGGATCCATCCGCCGATCATGCTCGGGGTCGTCCTCGATGTCGGGCGGCACCAGCCCATCGTGCAGCTCTTGCTGCTCCTCGTCGTCGTCATTGTCTTGCGGCTCGGGCAGTGGCACGCTCTGCGGATGGTATTGGGTATGCGGCATGATCGGTCTCCTTTCCGAGCCACCATGGTCCTCCACACAGCGCCTCGCGTCAATGACCGCGATCAGATTTACGCCCTGTGACATGGCATTGCACATCGGGGAGATTTGGCGGACAGGTGTGCTCACAATCATTTACCCGTTTGGCAGCTCGGGGCGCCGCAACCGCGAGCGACGCCTCGCCGCCCAACCGCGGCAAGGGCATGGTGGCAGGGGTCGGCGCCGGTGTGCGCGCACCGTTCATGACCACCGACAACATCGAGTAATAGCCGACGATGCCGAGCAATCGGCGCATGGATGGCCCACTCCACCGGTTATGACCAGTGGCGCGCCGTAACCAGGATGGCCAGCTCCGACAGGCGCAGACCCATGGCGCTGCGGTAGCGCAGGTATTCGCTCATGCGTTGTGCGTGGGTACACAACTGCGGACCGCGCAACATGGGAATAAACGGCTCGATCACGGCGCCGCCGGGTCCTTCGATAATCTCCTGTGCACAAATGCGTTGCGCTTCATTCCAGTTCGATTGCGGCACGGGTGGCAGTCGGTCTGTGGTCAGGTCGGTTCTCCAGAATACAAATAAGTGGCGCTGATCGACCCATCTTGCCGACGAATCACCTACATGGGTCAGCGCGTATGCAACCGCTCCCCGGTATCGAAAACCAGTTCGCGTTCGGGCCAGCGCATGGCAGCCAATTTGAAGCGGCTGCCGACCTTGGCCCCCGTGCTGCGCTCGCGCCAGCGGCCGCCGACAGAATAGTCGACGCAAAAAACATTGTTCCTTGCGCCGTGCCAGGCATGGGCATCCAGGCCGGCAAACAGATAAGGGTCGCCCTTGCCCACCACTTCGCGCCCGAGCGGTTCGGCCATGCGCCAGTAATGACCCACGATGACCGGCACGTCATCGGTGTATTCGTCCCACCAGGGCACGCGGTCGACAAACCGCCATTTGTGGCTGCTGAAAAAAGGCTTCGTGCCGCGACGCTCGACACCTGAAGTCAGCACCCGGATCGGGTTGCCATCCTGGTTGGCCACATCGTAGTCGGCAATCGCATCCAGGAATGGCACGCGGGTCGATTCGTCCTCGAGCTCGGCGCGCCACTGGCGCCGGGTATCCAGATAACGCTGGTGCCGACCATCTTGATGCAACGCATCTTCGACCTTCACGTGGTAGTCCTGGTAGACCTCGTGCGCAGGTGTACCGGTGGCTTGGCGGGCGATGGCGATCTCGGCGTCTTGCCAGGCCGCATGCACGACACGCAGATCATCACGCTCCAGGGCCAGCGGCAAGCCACCCATGAAGGCCCTTATCTGCAGTTTCTGCGCGTCGCTTGGCCGGACAAATGGCAAATACCGGCTGTCAGCCTGAAGGCGCGCGTCAAAGAACCAACCCGAACCGTCCTTGGCGTCGCCCCGCAAAATGTTGAGCTCGTGGTTGCCGAGAATGCACAGCGCCCTGCCCGCTTCCACCAGACGCTGCACCAGAAAGATGACACCCACGCTGTCCGGTCCTCGATCGCACAGGTCACCCAGGAAAACCAGTGTGCGGCCGTGCGGGTGATAGCCGTCGGCGTCGTAACCAAGCTGAACCTGCAAGGCCTGCAGCGCTGCAAACTCACCATGCACATCACCGACGACATCAAGCCCGCCCGGCGGCAGTCGCCGCACCAGGCCGGCGTGTGTATTCTGTGGATGGCTATTCATATGCGGTTATTGTCGCGACTCGGCCGGTCTGCAGACTCGCAAACCGCGACAGGCATAGACCCGCTCATAGCCCAGGCGCGACTGCTCAGATCCGGGCCGCCAGTTGCGCAGCCTGATCGATAGCGCGCTTGGCATCGAGTTCGCCGGCTTCCAGCGCACCGCCGATGACATGCACCTTTCGGCCCAGCACCTGAAGTTCATCTGCCAGCGGCCGATACGGAACCTGCCCGGTGCACAACACCACGGTGTCGCAGGCCAGCCAGGTCGGATCATCACGCTTTTCGCCGTGCGAGATCAACAGGCCCAGGTCGCCAATTGCCTCATAGTTCACGCCGCTGAGCATCTGAACGCCCTTGTGTTTCAAAATGCTGCGGTGGATCCAGCCGGTGGTCTTGCCCAGACTGGCACCGAGCTTGCCGACTTTGCGCTGCAGCAGCGTCACATGACGGGCCGGCGGACTCACCTGCGGTGGCTCAGGGCTCAGGCCGCCGCGCGCCATTGCAGGATCGGTGACACCCCATTCGGCCTGCCAGGCAGGCGTCGAGCGGCGCTTGTAGGCCGGAACACCATGTCGGTTTCGCGGCAGGCACGCGGGTTGACCAGGCAGCTCGCCACCTTGTTCCGGAACACATGGTCCAGACATGCCTGGTTGCAGGCGATGCAGGTGTTGATCAGATCCGACTGACCCCGCGCCGCCTTGTCCACGAAGTCGGGGTCGGCCAGCAACGGACGTGCCATCGACACCATGTCGGCCACGCCATCAACCAACAGTTGTTCAGCCACCTCGGGTGTGTTGATGCGGTTGGATGATGATGAAGTCCGCGCCAACGGCCTCACGTGTACGCGCCACGATCTCCATCGGCAGTCGCATGCGTTGGCTGTAGTCGCCGCCCCATTCGTCGTCGCGCTGGTTGGTGGCCAGGCTGAGAAACTGGTTGATGAAGTAACCCTCGGAGCCCATGATCTCAACGCCGTCGTACCCTGCCTCGCGTGCCTTGGCCGCGCAGCGCCGGATGTGGCCAAGGTGCCGGCAAAGGGTTTGGTCCAGCCGGCGATGTTGGGCGAAAAGCCCCCTGTGGCCATCAGCCCCACGCCGCCTTCGGCACGTTCGCGAAAATACGCTGCCAGGCGGCTCAGATCACGGCCGTCCTCCAGCCCGGTGTGCATGGAGCCCATCAGCACCCGGTTTTTCAGCGTGGTGAAGCCCAGGTCCAGTGGACGCAGCAGATGGGGATAGGTGGCCGTCTGCGGTTGGAGTACGTTCATGGTGAATAGTATGTGAGCGGGGTCCTATATCACCACGGCATGTCTGCTGTCACGATGGTGACTCCCGTGCGCGTTACCATGGACCGGCGGTCGGGAAATGCAAGGCACTGCAATTCGGTGGTGCTGCGGTACCCGTCCACTCAAGGAGGAAACACCATGGGATTTTTTACAAAAATTTTGGGCAAACTGGGGATCGGGGATGGTGAGACAGCACCCGTGGCCCCCACGCCTCCACCGACTGTGGCGTCGGCCCCTGCGGCAGCGGCGCCGGCGGCAGCCCAGGTGGTCAATCCGATCGCCGTGGTGGATGTACTCAAGCAATTGGAAGCGCGCGCCGCCGCCAACCCTCAAAAGCTGAACTGGCGCACGTCGATCGTCGATCTGCTCAAGTTGCTGGACATCGACAGCAGCCTGGATGCCCGCAAGGCGCTTGCCAAAGAACTGTTTTGTCCGGATGAGTTGATGGGTGATTCGGCGAAGATGAACATGTGGCTGCACCGCAATGTCTTGGGACATATTGCGGCCAACGGTGGCAACATTCCCAAGGAACTGCTGGATTGACCGGCCAGCACACATTGCGCAGGCACACATGCAATTGACCGACATACTGGCCCAGATGGGGGGCCTTCAATCCATGGCGCGCGACCTGGGCGTGAGCCAGAGCGACGTAGCCACCGGCGCCGACGCCCTGCTGCCCGCCATCCTGGCGGGCTTCAAGAAGCAGGCCCAGTCGTCACCCGCCGGTGGCCTGGAAGGCTTGAGCGTACTGCTCGGCCAGTTGGGCGGGACCAGCCTGTCCGACATCGGTAGGCTGGGGTGACAGCACCTGGTCGAGCAGGCCGGTCCCGCCCAACTGGCCGAGCAGTACGCTCA
>JBKJRR010000462.1:0-8714 GCA_046594635.1 Burkholderiaceae bacterium | reverse complement strand
GCCGGTTCCGGCTTCGACAACCAGGGTGCCGCCACTGTCGATGGTCTCGGCGATGGCCTGCGCCATGGCGATCTGGCCGCTGCGCGGAAGAAAGTCTGGCAGCAGACGAGGCAACACACCGCCCGGAGCAAATGCCTGATCCACCTGTGTGCGCAGATCCATCGATCAGGCCGGATCACCCGGTGTCAGCTGGGCGTAAAGGTGCTGCATTTCGTCGCGCAGCGCCAGTCTGCGCTTCTTGAGTCGGCGCAACGCGAGTTCGTCATGTGGCTGAACAAGATCGGCGCCGTCGATCAACGCGTCGAGGTCGGCGTGCGCCATCGTCAACTCGATCAGCCTGCGTTCGGGAGAATGAAGGTCGGAATCCACAGCGAGGGTCTAGAATCAGTCGCAGCAGCACCGCCGTGGGGTCACGGTGGCGCGAGGCTGAATACACCCGGGATTGTCCCGCTTTTTGCGAGGCACGATCCCAAGATGGCGCAAAAATGACCAATGGTTATCGACTGACTGCTGCGACGGGTATTCACAAGGGCGACCGCGACTACCAGCAGGATCGAGTCGGCCTGCTCAATCACACCCGCAGCAACGGGTGTGTGATGGGCGTCATCGCCGATGGGATGGGCGGGCGCAGTGGAGGACGAAAGGCGTCGGACCAGGTCATCATGACCGCCGTGCAACTGTTCGACCGATATGCACCCGCCAGTGACGACGCTGCCGCAATGCTGATGCAGGTCGCACGTGAAGCCCATGTGGTGATCAAACTCACCGCCATCTCGTCCGAACAGGAACCCCACAGTACCATTGCAGCCTTTGTACTCAACGCCGGCGGTGATTGCCATTGGGCGCATTCCGGTGACTCCCGTATCTACCATTATCAAAGCGGGCGTCTGATCCGGCGCACCAACGACCACTCCTACGTTCAGATGCTGGTCAAACGTGGCGAAATCACCGAGGAAGAAGCCAACGCCCACCCGCAATCCAACATCCTGATGGGTTGCCTTGGAACCGAAACCGAGCCGCCGGTCGACATCCATTTCATACCGCGCGTGCGCCCTGGAGATGTGCTGCTGGCCTGCAGCGACGGCGTCTGGCACTATTTCACTGACAAGGAGATGGGCGAGGTACTTGACCGCCTGTCAGCCCGTGAGGCAGCAGAGTTTCTCATCGACAAGGCGCGTGAACGCGCCCAGGGCTCGGGCGACAACCTGTCGGTGGTGGTGGTCAAAGTCGAGCCACTCGACACCTGAGCCAGCGGCCGCGGCGCCGCCGCTCAATCCTGGTTGGTGAGCTTCTCGTCAGATCGGAGCAACTGCTGAGCGCCGCGGCGCTTGCGCTGGGCATCGTTGATCAGAATTTCCTGCCGCCGCAGGTCGGCCATGACCTCGCGCTGCGTCTGACGGCTGTCAATCAGGCAATCGTTGACTGCAAACCGCTGATAACAAAGTGCCTCCTGAGCCTTGAACTGCCCATCGTAGGACGCCCGCCTGTCGCTGATCCACGCGCGCTGCTCGGTCTCGCGCAACTGCAGATTTCGTATTGCGTCGTCCTGCGCGTGAACAGTCGTCACGAGCAGGGTCAAGGTCACAAACAACGGGCCGGACTTCATGTTCAGTACGGTCCGTCCGGACCCATGGTGCTGACGGATTGTGCGCAGGTCAACGAGCGTAGTGTGCATGGCTGCTGATTCATGTGAGCGAAGTATCGACCATTCTGCGTTCCTGCGCCATGAAGGCACGCGTCTGCATCTCGTGCAGACGCGACACGGTGCGCACGAATTCATGGGCCAGCGGGCCTTCGGTATAAAGCTGCTCCGGCGCGACCTCGGCCGACAGGATGAGTTTGACCTTGCGGTCGTAAAGCACGTCAACCAGCCAAGTGAAGCGCCGAGCCTCCGAAGACATGCGCATCGGCATCATCGGGACATCGCTCAGCAGCACGGTATGGAACTGCGTCGCGATCTCCAGGTAATCGTTCTGGGAACGGGGGCCACCGCAAAGGGTCTTGAAATCGAACCACACCACGCCACCGGCACGGCGATGCGATCGGATCTGGCGCGCCTCGATGTGCAGTACCGGATCCTCGTCATGCGATTCGGCCAGGTGGCTGAAGGCCGCCTCCAGTTCCAGGTCGGCCGCCGCCCCGCAGGGGACATGGTAGAACTTGACATCCTCCAGTGCGCGCAAACGGTAGTCTGTCCCGTCGCCAATCGGCATGACGACGAGTTTTTCGTTGAGCAAAGCGATTGCGGGCAGGATGCGATTGCGATGCAGTCCGTTCGGATACAGGTCATCAGGCTTGAAATTCGACGTGGTGACGAATCCCACGCCCTGCGCAAACAAGGCGTCGAGCAGTCGGTGCAGGATCATCGCATCGGTGGTGTCGGCCACGTGAAACTCGTCGAAACACAGCAGCCGGTACTTGCGCGCCATTTGCCGCGCCAGTTCATCCAGCGGATCGACAGTGCCCTGCAAAGTGGTCAACTGGCGGTGCACTTCCCGCATGAATTCGTGGAAATGCAGCCGGGTCTTGCGTTTCACGGCCACCACTGCGAAGAAGCAGTCCATCAGAAAGCTCTTGCCTCGCCCCACCCCGCCGTGCATATAGACGCCGCGGGGAATCGGTGGCCGGTTGATCAGCTTGCGCAGACGACCGTCACGTTTGGCCAGGTAGACATCCCACTCGGCCGCACAGCGTTCGAGTTCCTCGACCACGGCCAGTTGGCCAGGGTCACTCTGGTAACCCCGTAGCGTCAGCTCCCGCTCGTACGCAGCGAGAACAGGCTTTACTGCCATGCGCGGCCCCGCGGCATCAGTGGCAATCCGCGCATCGATCAGAAGTTCAGGGCGCGCTTGTCAACCGCCAAAGCGGCTTCCTTGGTAGCCTCGCTCAGCGACGGATGTGCGTGGCAGATCCGCGCAATGTCTTCGCTGCTGGCGCGGAACTCCATGGCCACGACACATTCGGCGATCAGCTCGCTGGCCATGGGCCCGACGATATGCACGCCAAGAATCTCGTCGGTCGCCTCGTCGGCGATCATCTTCACCATGCCGGTGGTGTCACCCAGCGCACGGGCCCGGCCATTGGCCAGGAACGGGAAGCTACCCGTGCGGTAGGCAACCCCCGCCTGCTTGAGTTGCTGCTCGGTCTTGCCAACCCAGGCGATTTCGGGGCTGGTGTATATCACCCAGGGAACGGTGTTGAAATTAACGTGGCCATGCTGCCCGGCAATACGCTCGGCAACGGCGACGCCCTCTTCCTCGGCCTTGTGCGCCAGCATCGGCCCACGCACGACATCGCCCACCGCCCACACGCCGGGCAAGTTGGTACGGCAATCATCATCCACGACGATGGCGCCGCGTTCGTCCAGCGCCAGGTCCACGGCTGCTGCATTCAGGCCTTCTGTATTGGCGACCCGGCCGATGGACACGATCAGGTGGTCGACCACCAGAGTTTGCTTGCCGCCCTTGGCGTCCGCGTACGTGATGGTTACACCCTTGCGTGTCGATTTGATTTCGCCGACCTTCACGCCCAGTTCGATCTTCAGTCCCTGTTTGGAAAACGCCTTGTGCGCCTCCTTGGCAATCTGCTGGTCGACTGCGCCCAGGAAGACCGGCAGGCCTTCGAGGATCGTCACGTCCGCGCCTAGGCGTCGCCAGACCGACCCCATCTCCAGGCCAATGACACCGGCTCCGATGACGCCGAGCTTCCTGGGCACGGCTCCGATGCGCAACGCGCCATCGTTGGACAGGACACGCTCTTCGTCAAAGGCAACACCCGGCAACGGGCGCGCCGTGGAACCGGTTGCCACGACCACTTGAGCCGAGCGCAGGGTATCGGATTTGGCACCGTCAACCTTGATCTCGTAGCTACCGTCCTTGGCGCTGACAAAGGAGCCACGGCCATGAAAGAACGTTATCTTGTTCTTCTTGAAAAGGTACAGGATGCCGTCATTGTTCTGCTTGACCACCGAATCCTTGCGCCCCACCATTTTGGCGACATCGAGCGACAAGCCCTTGATGCCGATGCCATGGTCCGCGAAGTGAAGCGACGCGTGTTCGTAGTTCTCGGATGACTGCAGCAGCGCCTTGGATGGAATGCAACCCACGTTGGTGCAGGTTCCGCCGGGCGCGGGGCCACCCTGGGCGTTCTTCCATTCATCGATGCAGGCGACCTTCATTCCCAGTTGGGCCGCGCGGATGGCCGCGATATAACCGCCGGGGCCGGCGCCGATGACGACAACGTCAAATTCTTGTGCCATGTCTTCCCTCAAATATCAAACAACAGGCGCGCCGGATCTTCCAGGGCTTCCTTCATGGCGACCAGGCCCAGCACCGCCTCACGACCGTCGATGATGCGGTGGTCATAACTCATGGCGAGGTAGTTGATCGGGCGTACAACGACCACGCCGTTCTCGACAACTGCGCGGTCCTTCGTGGCGTGCACGCCCAGGATGGCCGATTGCGGCGGGTTGATGATGGGCGTGGATAACATTGAACCAAACACGCCGCCATTGGAGATGGAGAAGGTTCCGCCGGTCATTTCTTCGAGTCCCAGTTTGCCGTCGCGCGCCTTGACACCGTATTCGGCAATTTTTTTCTCGATCTCGGCAAAGCTCATCTGATCGGCATTGCGCAGGATGGGCACCACCAGGCCGCGAGGCGAACCCACTGCGATACCGATGTCAAAGAAGCCGTGATAGACAATGTCGTTACCGTCCACCGACGCATTGAGCACCGGGAACTTCTTGAGCGCATGCACGGCAGCCTTCACGAAGAAGCTCATGAAGCCGATCTTGACGCCATGTTCCTTTTCGAACTTTTCCTGGAACCGTTTGCGCATCTCCATCACGGGCGCCATGTTCACTTCGTTGAATGTGGTCAAAATGGCCGCAGTCGACTGCGACTGCAGCAAACGCTCGGCAACCCTGGCACGCAGGCGGCTCATCGGTACCCGTTGTTCGGGGCGGTCACCCAGATTGGGCTGGCCAGCCGAAACCTGGGGCAGCAGTGTGGCCGCACGGGGCGTGACCTGGGCCACGGCCGACGACGCTGGCGCGGCCGGTTTGGCCAATGCGGTGGTAACGTCGCCCTTGGTGATGCGTCCGTCCTTGCCGGTGCCTGAAATGGATGCGGGGTTCATCTTGTTGTCTGCCATCAGCTTGGCCGCTGCTGGCATGGCAATACCCGCCTTGGCGGTGACGGAGGCGGCTGCGGCAGGAGCGGCGGCAGCCTTTGCCGCGGCAGTGGGCTCGGCCGCCGGTTTGGCGGCGGACGCCACGGCCCCACCACTGGTGTCGATGCGGGCAATGAGCTGCTCGGCCAGCACGGTCGCGCCGTCGGCTGCGAGCAGCTCGACCAATACGCCGGACGACGGGGCAGGCACTTCAAGAACAACCTTGTCGGTCTCGACCTCGATCAGGATCTCATCTGCGGTGACGGTGTCGCCGACTTTTTTCTTCCACTGCAAGAGTGTTGCTTCAGCAACCGATTCCGACAACTGGGGTACCTTGACTTCTACGATGGCCATGTCTGTTCTTCTTTCAACTAGGGTGTTGCGTTCGGGATCGGCAAATGGTGCCTATTTGGAGAGCACGAAGCCTTTGAGCTTGGCGAACGCACCATCAACCAAGGCCTTTTGCTGCTTGAGATGCAGGTGCGAATAACCGACAGCCGGGGATGCCGACGACGCACGTCCCGAATAACCCAGTTTCTGGCCCTCGAGCATGTTCTCGTGAATGTAGTGCTGCACAAAGAACCAGGCGCCCTGGTTCTGTGGCTCGTCCTGGCACCAGACGATCTCGGTCGCATTCGAATACTTCTTGAGCTCATTTGCGAAGGCCTTGTGCGGGAACGGATAGAGTTGCTCGATCCGAAGGATGGCACTGTCCTCCGTACCTCGCTCCTCGCGCCGACGCACCAGGTCGTAGTAGACCTTGCCGCTGCAGCAGATCACCCGCTTGACCTTGTCGGCCTTGAGTTCGCCCTTCTCGGGGATCACGGTCTGGAAGCAGCCATCGGTGAATTCGGACAACGGCGACGCTGCGTCCTTGGCCCGCAGCAGCGACTTGGGCGTCATGATGATCAGCGGCTTGCGCAGATTGCGCACCATCTGGCGGCGCAGAATATGGAAAATCTGGCTCGCCGTCGTTGGCTGCACCACCTGCATGTTGGCGTCTGCGCTCAATTGCATGAAGCGTTCCAGCCGTGCCGAACTGTGCTCCGGACCCTGGCCTTCATATCCGTGCGGCAGCATCAATGTGATGCCGTTGACACGGCCCCATTTGACCTCACCGGAGGCAATGAACTGGTCGATCACCACCTGGGCACCATTGACGAAGTCGCCAAACTGGGCTTCCCAGATCACCAGCGTATTCGGATCGTTGGACGCGTAACCGTATTCGAACGCCAGCACCGCCTCCTCGGACAGGATGGAGTCGATCACGACAAAAGGTGCCTGACCTTCCGCCACATTCTGCAGCGGGATGTACATGCCTTCGTCGAACTTTTCACGGTTCTGGTCATGGATCACCGAGTGGCGGTGGCTGAAGGTGCCGCGACCGCAATCCTCCCCGCTGAGCCGCACCGGGTAGCCACTGGCCACCAACGAGGCAAATGCCATGTGCTCGCCCATGCCCCAGTCCACCGGAACTTCACCGCGCCCCATCGCTGCGCGGTCGGCGTACACCTTCTCGACCAGCTTGTGCGGCGTCACCGACGCAGGGATGGTGCTGATCTTCTCGGCCAGGCGATTCCACTCTGCCCGCGGGATCGCGGTGTCACCGGCATCGGTCCATTTCTTGTTCAGGTACGGCATCCAGTCGACGGCGTACTTGCTCTTGAAATTGGTCAGTACCGGGTCGAAGGTGTTCTTGCCCGCCTCCAATGCCGCGCGGCAGGCCTTGACCATTTCATCGCCCACTTCGGCCTCGAAGCCCTGAGCCGCCAACTTGTCCGCGTAGAGCTTGCGCGTGCCGGGATGTTGCGCAATTTTGCGGTACATCAGAGGCTGCGTCAGGGAAGGTGTGTCCTGCTCGTTGTGACCGAGCTTGCGAAAGCAGATGATGTCGACCACGACGTCCTTGCGGAACTCCATGCGGAAGTCCAGCGCCATCTGCGTCGCCAGCACGACCGCCTCCGGGTCATCGCCGTTGACGTGCAACACCGGGGCGTCAATCATCTTGACAACATCCGAGCAATACAAGGTGGAGCGGCTGTCGCGCGGGTCGCTGGTCGTGAAACCGATCTGGTTGTTGATCACGATATGCACGGTGCCGCCGGTGGAGTAACCCCGGGTCTGCGCCAGCGCCAGGGTTTCCATGACCACGCCCTGACCGGCAAATGCCGCGTCGCCGTGCACCAGCACCGGCAGCACCTGCTTGCCAAGAGGATCGGCACGCCGGTCCATGCGCGCACGCACGGAACCTTCGACCACCGGATTGACGATCTCCAGGTGCGAGGGGTTGAACGCCAGGGTCAGGTGCACCGGGCCGCCGGGAGTGGACACATCGGAGCTGAAGCCCTGGTGGTACTTGACGTCACCACTGGTCAGGTCTTCGGGTGCGGTGTGGTCGAACTCGGCAAACAGCATGGCAGGCAACTTGCCCAGCGAGTTCACCAGCACGTTCAATCGGCCACGGTGCGCCATGCCAATGACGATTTCCTGGATGCCCACCACACCACTGCGCTGGATCAATTCATCCATGGCGTTGATAAAGCTCTCGCCACCTTCGAGCGAGAAGCGCTTTTGCCCCACGTATTTGGTGTGCAGGAAACGCTCCAGCCCTTCGGCCGCCGTCAGACGCTCCAGGATGTGGCGTTTCTTGGGCGCATCGAAGTTCGGCTTGCTGCGGATCGACTCGAGCTTTTGCTGCCACCAGCGTTTGTGGGCCTGGTCGGTCAGATACATGTACTCGGCACCGATGCTGCCGCAATAGGTCTCGAACAGCGCGTTGCGCAGATCGCGCAGGCTCATGGTCTCTTTACCGAAGAAGGTGTTGCTGATGTTGAACACGATCTCCTGGTCGGAGTCGGAAAATTCGTAAAACGACAGTTCGAGCTCGGGAATGTGCTCGCGCTCGCGGCGCTTGAGCGGGTCGAGGTCGGCCCAGCGTGCGCCCACATTACGGTAAGCCGCGATCAGTTGCTGAACCGCAACCCGCTTTCGACCCATTTCCTGGTCGCTGCTGCCATACACCACCTTGGTTCCACCAAGTTTGGCGCGCTCGGCAAACGCGTTGACGACGGGCTGGTGCGCAACGTCCTTTGCATTACTGCCGTCGGACGCCGGCACATGCTGCAACGCATCGAAATAGTCTCGCCAGGAATCGGGCACGCTACCCGGATTGGCAAGGTAGTTTTCGTACATTTCCTCCACGTACGGCGCGTTGCCACCGAACAGATAGGTATTCGATTGATACGCGTGGTAGATCGACGGCGCGCTCGACGCAGCGGGGTTGTCTTGGCTCATGGTTCGCTTAACTCCGTTTCCCTTCAGGAAACATGTGTCGGTCTTATCTGTTGACTAACCTTCCGCGGCACGGCTGAACCGGATAGCGGATGCGACTGCGGCTTGGGAAGGGCCTGGTAACGCGTCGATTGTGCCACCGATGCTGGCGCCTCCCGCGCGTCGCCCGGATACGCAGTCCTCGCCCATCGCCAGGTCCGGGACCTTACACGGTCAGGGCCAGGGGCCACGTGCTTGTTGCCTGTTCGCAC
>JBKJRR010000380.1:0-8376 GCA_046594635.1 Burkholderiaceae bacterium | reverse complement strand
GCATGGGGCAGGTGAACGGGGAGGGGGGTTCAGGGGAAATATCAGGGCTGACAGCCATTTTCTACGTCGGCGGCCGGACTTCTGGACCGCCGGACATCCTTACAAAGTGTGGGTAACAGAGCTTGTTCACTTCGTGTAACGGCGGTCTGTCACACCATGTTGGACAGCCGGGCATCCTTACAAAGTGTGGGTAACAGAGCTTGTTCACTGCGTGTAACGGCGGTCTGTCACACCAAGTATCACAATTCATAATCACTGGCCTCTCCACTCATGGCCCGGGCGACGAGGTTGCGGGTGAGGCGGTCGCTGAGCAGTTCGGCGAACTTGAGCACGAAGTTGCGCTGGTAGGCACCACGTTTGAACGCGACACGGGCCACATTCTGGCCGAACAGGTGGCCGGCCGGGCGCACACGCAGTCCGCTCTTGTTGTTGTCGTCGGCGATATCGCGCACGGCCATTTCGGCGACGATGCCCACACCCATGCCCAGGCGAACATAGGTGGTGATCACGTCCGAGTCGATGGCCTCCAGCACAATTTCCGGATGCAGATTGCGCGTGGCGAATGCCTGGTCGATCTTGGTCCTGCCGGTGAACGACGGGTGGTAGGTGATCAGCGGCTCGACCGCCAGATCCTCCAGCGTGATGCGCTCGAGGTTGCACAGGGCATGGCCTTGGGGCAGTACCAGCATATGCTGCCATTCGTAACACGGCAGTGTCACCAGGCCAGGGTATGCCGCCAATGATTCGGTCGCGATGCCGATGTCCGCTGTCTCCTCCAGCACCATCTGCGCCACCTGGTCGGGTGCACCCTGATGCAGGCTGACGCGGACCTTGGGATAGGCCTGGCGCAACTGCGTCACCGATGGCGGTAGCACATAACGGGCCTGGGTATGGGTGGTCGCGATCGACAGCGTGCCGCTGTCCTGGGCACTGAATTCATTGCCGATGCGCTTGAGATTACCAACCTCGCGCATGATCAGATCGATGCTCTTGATCACCTGCAGACCCGGTTCGGTGACACGTTTGAGCCGCTTGCCGTGGCGGATGAAGATGTCGATGCCGAGTTCCTCTTCGAGCTCGATGATGGCCTTGGACACGCCGGGCTGCGAGGTGTGCAAAGCCTTGGCGGCCTCGGTAAGGTTCAGATTGCGTTTGACGGCTTCCTGGACGAAGCGGAATTGATGAAGATTCATGTCGGTCGGCGGTCCATGGCGCCAGATTATGCCCGCCGAGCCGCATTGGCTTGCAGGCGCAAACGTTCAGCCCAACGCGGTGCGCGCCAGCAGATCAATCACCAGCGGGTCTTCGCCGATAGTCGGGCGCGCTGAAATCGTCATGTCGGGATACTGCAAGGCAAGTTGTGCAACCAGTTCTGGCAGGTCCTGGCGGGCATGTCGTCCCATGCCCAGAAACATCGGGAGCACCGATACGGTCGTGATGCCTGCGCCTGCCAGCGCAGCCATAACAGTCGCCAGGTCGGGCTGTGTCACTTCCAGATAGGCGCAGCGCACGACGCATTGTGGCTCAATCGCCTGCATGCGCGCCGCTACCGCCTCGATCGGCCGGCTCCACAACGGGTCGCGCGATCCGTGGGCAAAAAGAACCGTGGCGTGCTTTTCCATCATGGACCCGTCAACGGCGCAGCACCAGCCAGCTGAAGGCCGACAGCGACAGAACGGAATAGATCAGCCCCGGCGCTGCAGCGGCCAGCCATGGCCACCAGTTGCGCAGGTTGCCGAAGTGTCCGAACAGGTTGTTGAGCAGAAAGAAACTGATGCCGGTCATGACGCCGATGAACACGTAGGTCGAAATGCCGGTGGTGCGGAAGTGCAGGTAAGCGAAAGGCAGCGCCAGCACCACCATGACCAGACAGCTCAGCGGATAGAACACCTTGCGCCACAATTCAAGTTCATAACGTTGCGACGCCTGGTCGTTGGCGTCAAGATGGCGCATGAACTGGAACAGGTCGATGATCGACATCCGCTCGGGTTTGAGCAGGGCGACCGCCGCCATTTCCGATGTCAAGGTGGTGGGCCAGCGGTATTCTTGCAGTTCCTCGACCTCTGCCTGCGGCTGGCCATTCGCGTCGGCACTGAACAGTGTGCGCCGTACGCCCCGCAGCGTCCAGGCGTCTGCGCCGGCGAAGGTGCCACTGGCCGCTTCGCTGTTGGCCACCAGTTTGCCGGCATCTGAATATTCCATGATGCGGATGCGGCGCATGTCACCGTCGGGACGCAAAGCCCCGACATTGACCCAGAACGATTGGTTGCCCTGCTTCTCGCGTAGCCAGGCACCCGTCTGGCCGACGGTGATCTCGCGCACGTATTTGGCGCGCAGGAACTGACCCGCGCGATCGGAAGCCGGAACCAGGAAGTCGCCGATGGCGTAGGTGACCAAGGTGAACAACAGGCCCAGGCCGAGCATGGTGCGCAGCGCCCGCCACGGATCAAGGCCGCTGGTACGCAGCACGGTGAACTCGGAGTTTTGCGCGAGGCGAGCCATGACGAAAACCGAGCCGATCAACACGGTGATCGGCAGCAGGTCGTACAGGCTGCTGACCGACAGCGTGGCAACAAACATGAGCGCATGGCGCAACTGGTAGCCCTCGGCCCCGGCGGTGTTGATCCAGCGCAGCTCGCCCACGAAGTCAATGAAGGAAAACAGGGCCAGAAAAGCCAGTGTCGTGAACGCGACGGCGGCGATCACCTCGCCATAGATCATTCGGCGCACGGTATTCATGGGGCACTCGTCGCGGATCGGGATGAGGGCTCTGAACTGCGGCGCAGACGCGGCAGCAGGCTCAGATTCCAGTGCTTCTTGAGCAGCAGCAGAGCAGTGAAAACGAATACGCCGCCGTGCAGGGCCAGGTTGTAGCTCCAGAACTCGCTGGCACCGGCGGCTATACGGCTGGCGCCGAGATTGACCATGTTGTAGTAGATGATGAAAGTGAACAGTGAAAAAAGCAGGTTGCCATTGCGCCCGACGCGTGGGTTGACGGTAGAGAAAACCAGTCCCAGCAGCACGAAGTTGATGGATGACAAGGCCAGGCCAATACGCCAGGAGAGCTCACCGAGCAGGGTCGGCGTATGTCCAACCCACAGGGCCCGCGTGGACATTGCCTGTGGACGCAACACACGCGCCACCTGCTGCGCTTTCTCGTTCACCAGCACGCCATATTCCTTGAACTCGCTGATCTTGAAACCGGTTTCGTTGATCTGGTCTTCCATGCGCTGCCCATTGGTCAGCAACAGAAAGCGGTCCTCGCCGACGGTCTCTATTCGTCCGGCCCGGGCCGAGGTGATGATCTGCTTGCCTTTTTCCCGGGCGGCGATGAACACCTGACCGGCTGTCTTGCCACCGATCGAATCCTTGTCGATGAAAAACACCCGTTCGCCGCTGGCAGATTCCTGAAATTGCCCCGGAACAATGCGCTCCAGGTCGCTGCGCTGCTCATAGCGGTCGCTCAGGACTTCTGATTGTTGGTGCGACCATGGCCACACAAAGACCAGCAAAAGGGCGATGCTCAACCAGATGGGCCAGGCGAAACGCAGCAAAGGGCGCAGGAAACTGGCCAGGCCCTGACCACTGGAGAACCAGACTGCCATCTCGCTGTCGCGGTACATGCGGGACAACGTGGACACCGTGGCGACGAACAGACTCAAGGTCAAAATGGTTGGCGCGTGCCCCAGCACGGTGTATCCCAATACCATCATTACCTCGGCCGGATCGACGCTGCCGCGCGAGGCCAGGCCCACCGTGCGGATCAGCAGCATGGTCATGACGGTCGTTGCGAGCACCACTACGGTGGCGCCGAAGGTCCGGGACATCTCCTTGCGGATAGAAGAATGGAATAACATCGCTGGCAATGAAAGACGCAATTATGAACTTTGAAATCCAGGCTATGGATCTGGCCGGCGCTGCAAACCACAAGGCTGACGCCATGGTGGTGCTGGTTTCCCAATCATTCAAGCCCGTCGAGGGCGTTCTGTCCGATCTGATCGCCGCAGCGCTCAAGGCGGGCGATCTGGAGGCCAAGGCGGGCAAGCTGCTGGCGTCATACGACGTTGCCGGCATCGCCAGCAGACGCGTATTGTTGGTGGGGTGTGAGGCAGGCACTGCGCGCCAGGTGCGCCAGGCGGTCGGTGCCGCCGTGGCGTCACTTAAAGCTACGAATGTGCGTCGGCTGCTGGTGTGCCTTGCCGGGCCCGGCGACGATGCCGCGGTGCGCGCGGCGGTGTGCGCCGCAGCCGACGCCAGCTACGTCTACACAACGACAAAGTCCAAGCCAGAACCCCGCACGCTCACACATCTGACCCTTGGGGTCACGGATGCCGCGGTGAGCCGCACGGCATTTGCCACGGCCGTGGCCACGGTGCGCGGCGTTGAATTTGCCAAGGAATGGGCGAATCGGCCGGCCAACCACGCTACGCCCACGATGCTTGCGGGTGCGGCTAAGGAACTGGCCCGGTCGAAGCATATCCAGTGCGAGGTGCTCGGCCCCAAGCAAGTGGCCAAGCTGGGCATGGGCGCCTTCATGGCGGTGGCCCAAGGTTCGTCCGAAGAACTGCGTTTTATTGTGCTGCGCTACAACGGTGCGGCCAAGACCCAGGCGCCAACGGTATTGGTGGGCAAGGGTATCTCGTTTGACAGCGGTGGCATCTCGATCAAGCCGGCGCCCGAGATGGATGAGATGAAGTACGACATGTGTGGAGCCGCCAGCGTGCTGGGCGTGTTCCGCTCGCTGGCCGAGCTCAAGCCGGCGATCAATGTTGTCGGGCTGATTCCCAGCTGCGAGAACATGACGGACGGGCGTGCGGTCAAACCGGGCGATGTGGTGACCAGCATGAGCGGGCAGACCATCGAAATTCTCAATACCGACGCTGAGGGGCGCCTTGTGCTGTGCGACGCCTTGACGTACGCCGAGCGTCTCAATCCGCGTGTGGTGGTCGACATTGCGACGCTGACCGGTGCCTGCGTCATTGCGCTGGGCGGTGTTCGAAGTGGCATGTTTGCCAGTACCGACACTCTCGCCGCGGAACTGTCGGTCGCGGGTGAAAGCGCACAGGATCTGTGCTGGCGCATGCCTCTGGACGATGAATACGCCGAAGGCCTGAAGACGCATTTTGCCGACGTGGCCAATGTCGGCGGGCGGCCTGCCGGTGCAGTCACGGCGGCCAAATATCTGCAACGCTTCGCAACCAAATATCCGTGGGCGCATCTGGACATCGCCGGAACCGCCTGGAAGGGGGGGGCGGCGAAGGGTGCAACAGGCCGCCCTGTGCCCTTGTTGCTCGAATTCCTGTTGGCCCAGGCCCAGGCCGACGCTTCCCTGCAGGCCAAAGCCCCGGCCAAACGGACGGCGCCCGCGCGTCGGCCCAAGGCTTGACGCCGGGACCAGCGCTGTGGTGCGGCTCTTTGCCGATGTTGTGCCGCCCGATCCGGACTTGTGATAGGTCTGTGCTTGGTGTTTTTGCCGCGCAAGCACGCTCATGACCGAAGTCGCCTTTCACTTCAACATGCTGGACAAGACCCAGCATGTGTGCCGCCTGCTGCGCAAGGCGACGGCGCAAGGTGCGCGCGTGTCCGTGTGCGGGCCGCAGGCCCTGTTGGGTGAACTCGACCAAGCGTTGTGGTCTTTCTCGGCGGTGGATTTCGTGCCCCATTGCCTGGTGGACAGCCCGGCCGAGGTACTTGATGCCTCACCGGTGGTGCTGGGCATGTCCGTGGGTGCCTCGCCGCACCATGACGTCTTGCTCAACCTCCACGCCGAAGTACCGGCCGGATTCGAGCGTTTTTCTCGTGTGATCGAGGTTGTGGGCGCTGATGCGCAGGAACGGGCGCATTCGCGCTTGCGCTGGAAGTACTACCAGCAGCGGGGTTACCCCATCATGCGCCACGACCTCGCTCCCAAGGAGTCCGACTGATGGTCACCACGGCACGCGGGTACCCGCGCTTCCTGCCCACTTTGACCGAGGTGGTGCGGGTGCCGACACCCGTCGCCGTGCCGGTCGAGCCGGTCGAGCCCATGCCGGATCCGGCCGTGCTGGAGGCCGAACGTCGGCGGACCTTGGTCGAACGCATGCGCGCGCAGATTCTGACGGCCATTGATGACAAGGTGCAGGACGTCGTGGCTGCGGCCATGCTTGAGCAAGTTGACCTGATTGGCGAGCGCTTGCGCCGCCAGATGGACGACATGGTGCGCGAGTCGCTCGAAGCGGTAGCGGCGCGGCTGCGCGCGGAACTGGAGGTTCTGGTGGATGAAGCGGTGGATGCCGTGCTCGCGGTTCCTGCCCCGCCACCGCCCGAAGACCCGCAAACGGACCCGGCTCCGTGAGCGTACGGCGGCAACCCTTGGACGCGCCGTTGTTTTTTTGTTGATTCACGGCTTCCACCAAGGGGTTTGCGCTGTGGTGTAGCAGCTGGAAATGCGTTATCCTCGCCCGCTGTTGGGGCAATTGATGCCCAAACTGAACAACCCCCCTTGGAGACCCTATGCAAATGAATTTTCGTACGACTTTGACGGTGTGCGCCGCTGCAGCATTGTTGGTGGCTTGTGGCAAGAAGCAAGAGCCGGCTCCCGTAGCTGCACCTGCGCCCGTCGCTGCGCCTGCACCTGTCGCTGCACCTGCGCCTGCCGCTGGCGGCGATGTCATCAAAATTGGCCACGTCGGCCCAACCAGCGGCGCGATTGCTCACCTGGGCAAGGACAACGAGAACGGTGCCCGCATGGCCATCGAAGAACTCAATGCCAAGGGGGTCATGATCGGTGGCAAGAAGATGACGCTCGAGTTGCTGCCGGAAGACGACGCTGGTGACCCGAAACAGGGCACGGCTGTTGCCACCAAACTGGTTGACGCCAAGGTCAACGGCGTGATTGGCCACCTGAATTCTGGCACCACGATCCCCGCTTCAGCCATTTACGACGCCGCTGGCATTCCCCAGATCTCCCCGTCGGCAACCAATCCCAAGTACACCCGCCAGGGTTTCAAGGGCGCGTTCCGCCTCGTGGCTGACGACGTGCACCTGGGCAGCACGCTGGGTAAATACGCTGTCAATACGCTCAAGGGCAAGTCGATCGGCGTGATCGATGACCGTACCGCATACGGTCAAGGCGTTGCCGAAGAGTTCAAGAAGGCCGTCGAAGCTGCTGGTGGCAAGGTTGCCGGCCATGAATTCACGACCGATAAAGCGACTGACTTCAACGCCATCCTGACCACGCTCAAGGGCAAAAAGGTTGACGTCGTGTTCTTCGGCGGCATGGATGCGGTTGCCGGCCCGATGATCAAGCAGATGGCTCAGCTGGGCATCAAGGCCAAGTTCATGGGTGGCGACGGCATCTGCTCTGGCGAACTGCCCAAGCTGGCTGGCGAAGCCATGAAGGACGACATGGTCTACTGTGCTGAAGCCGGTGGCGTCGAGGGCGAGGCCAAAGCTGGCATGGATAAATTCCGGGCTGACTTCAAGACCAAGTTCAATGCCGACGTGCAGGTGTATGCACCTTACGTCTACGACGCACTCAACGTGATGGTTGCTGCCATGGTCAAGGCTGATTCGGCTGATCCTGCCAAGTACCTGCCGGTGCTCAAGGCCACCGAGTACAAGGGTGTGACTGGCAATATCGCTTTTGATGAAAAGGGCGACATCAAGAACGGCGCGCTGACCCTGATGACCTACAAGGGTGGCAAGCGCACCGAACTGGCCGTGATCCGCTAATTCAGCGCTTCCGTGCATGAAAAAGCCCCGCTCTGCGGGGCTTTTTTTATGGCGTTGGCCAGCCGTTTCTGACTGCGCTTCAGGCTACGCCAGTTTCAAGATGCCGGGCCAGACTGTCGGCCGCCTGCCGCACATGATCGCGGGCTGCGGGTACAACCAGGCAATGGCGCAGGAAACCGTGCGACATGTCGTTGGCAGTGTGCAACTTTACGTCTGCGCCCGCGTCGCGCAGCAGCTGCGCGTAGGCAACGCCCTCGTCGTGCAAGGGGTCGTGCCAGGCCAGCGCCACCACCGTCGCAGGCGGCTTGCGTTGCCATTGCTGGCGCATCGGGATGGCGCGAACGTCGTCAACCGCATTGGCGGGCCCTAGCAACTGGTCCCAATACCAGCGCATGCCGTCCCGGGTCAGCCCCGGCCCTGCGCCGCGCCGGGTGTAGCTGGTACGCTGGAAGTCGACCGACGTGACCGGATAGAACAGCAAGGCAGCAGCAGTTGGCACTTCGTCGTTGGCATACATCGCATACGCCGCCAGGTGCCCGCCCGAACTGTCACCGCCGATGGCAATGCGTTTGCAACCGAGTGCTTCGATCTGCGACGCCGCCCATCGGTAGGCTTCGGCCGCGTCCTCACAGGGCCCGGGAAAAGGGCACTCGGGTGCCTTGC
>JBKJRR010000306.1:0-13889 GCA_046594635.1 Burkholderiaceae bacterium | reverse complement strand
CCGAGGGCGATGTGCTCGCGCTGGGCGACCAGCGTGGCTCCCACAACCAGCGTCAGGCCAAGCGCAACCGCGGCGGTGATTTTCCAGATCCTTCTGGAACGGTCCGGCGCTGCGCCCATCGGAACACCTTCGCGTGCGGGCTGCGGCGCGGCGCTCATGGCCCGGGTTGGTTCAGTACGGTGCGAAAACCCAGGTGGCTGGCACCCAGGTCGTCGTCCTGCGGCTGGCGCGCGCCGGCCCGATAGCGCATGCAGTAATTGGGTGCGCACAGGAACGAACCGCCTTTGATGACACGCTGGCCCGCCACGCTGGTGCGCTGCGGTGCCTGGGCTGGGTCGAATCCGCCGGTTGCCGCGCTGCCGTGATCTGGCGTCCAGCGGTCGGCCGTGAGCTCCCATACATTGCCGATCATGTCAAACAGGCCATAGGCATTGGCCGGGTAGCAGCCCGCGGGCGCCAGCCCGATGAAACCGTCATCGGCGGAATTGGCGACCGGGAACAGGCCTTGCCAGGTGTTGGCGTCGGTGGGTTGGGCATGGTCCGGGGTACCGGTCTTGCCAGCGCGGGCCGCCCATTCCCATTGCGCCTCGGAGGGCAAGTCATGGCCTTTCCAACGCGCATATGCCAAGGCGTCTTCATGGGCGACCGCCACCACCGGAAAGGCGCCGCGGCCCGTGATGTCGGACTGGGGTCCACCCGGATGGCGCCAGTTGGCACCAGGAACATAACGCCACCACTGAGTCAGCCGTCCTGAACCGTCGGTGGCATTGGGCATCGTGAACACCACGGAACCCGGCAGGCGCATCTCCGGTGGCAATTCGGGGTGTTGTGCCAGGTCCACCGGGCGCTCGGCCACCGTCACGTAACCGGTGGCCTTGACGAAGGCCGCAAATTCATCGTTGCGCACCTCGGTGCGATCCATCCAGAAGCCGGCCACCGGCGTGTCGCGTAGTGGCTGTTCCTCCGGGTACAGGGTGTCGCCAAAGGCGAGGTTCCCAGCAGGGACCCAAACCATGCCGGGATACGCGGTATTCGAGGCGAGCGCGGGCATGGCGCATTGCAACTTCGCCGATCCGGGCGCCTGGGCGGTTTGCATACCGCCACGCCAGATCCACCCGCCGGCGACGACAGCGCCGGTCAGCAGCAAGCTCAGCAGCGCTGTGGTGCGCCATCGTCGGTTGTGTTTCGGCACGGCTGGTGCAGTTTCAGTTGAACCAGTACGTGTATTCGTCGCCGGCGCTTTCCTTCTGGTCCAGCGTCTTGTCGACGGCCACCGGCAACTGCAGGAAAGAGGGCCACAGCGACGCTGGCATCTGCGCGTTGTGTGTCTGCAGCAAAGCCTTGAGCCGGGCGACTTCCTGCGGGCGTTGCGGCGCCAGGTTGGTCTTTTCCGTCGGATCCTGGTTCAGGTTGAAAAGCCAGTCCTTTTTCGGGTTCTCGGACACGATCAGTTTCCAGCCCTGGTCCTGCACCGCCCGGTACGGACCGTCGCGCCAGAACAGCGGTCGATCCGGTTGCCGCTTGCCATCGGTACCGAGATAGGGCAGCAGGTTGACGCCATCCATCACGCGATCAATCGGTACGCTGCCGCCGGCCGCCGCGACAAGCGTGGGCAGGATGTCGATGTTGGACATCGGCGCCGCATAGCGGCTGCCCGCCGGTATGCGCCCCGGCCATTGCGCCATGTAGGGCACGCGCAGTCCGCCTTCGAACTGCGTCAGCTTCCAGCCGCGGAACGGCTGGTTGACCTCGGGCAGCCCGATGTAACCCGGTGCGCCGTTGTCGCTGCTGAAGATCACGATGGTGTTCTGGTCCAGGCCGTTGTCGCGCAAGGCCTGCATCACGCGCCCCACGCTCCGGTCCACCGACCGCACCATGGCCGCGTAGACCCGGCGCCGGTGGTCGGCAATACCGGTGACGGCGTCGTAGTCGGCCTTGCTGGCTTGCAAGGGGGTATGTACCCCCCAATGCGCCAGGTACAGGAAAAACGGTCGGTTGCGGTTGTTGTGGATGACCTTGACCGCTTCGTCGGTGAAATAGTCGGTGAGGTAACGGGCTGGCTTGAACCAGGCCCCATTGTTGTAACTGACCGCGAACCGGACGTTTGGCCACAAAAACCGGTCGATCGGGTCGAAGTCCTGCTTTGAATTGACGACGTCGGGGGAGTCTTGCGGCAGGTACAGGCCGCTCTCCATGAACAGGCTCTCGTCGAAGCCCTGTTTGTTCGGGCGCATGTCCGGATGCTCCGGCGTGCCACCAAGATGCCACTTGCCGATATGCGTGGTGTGGTATCCGCGCTGCTTGAGCAATTCGGCAATCGTGATCTCGGACCCCGGCATGCCATAGTCGTCCCAGGGATTGGACGAGGTCCGCGCGGCCGCTTCCTTGTCGACAAGTATCGGGCGCAGCCGTGTCGGATCGGCGTACAGAAGCGGCGCGATGCGGCCCATGGCGCCCGGTGTGGGCGTGAATTCGACGCCGAACCGCCACGGATAGCGCCCGCTCAGCAAAGCAGCGCGCGACACGGTGCAGACGGCTGCGCCTGCATAGCCCTGGTCGAAATTGACGCCGTCGCGCGCGATCGCATCGATGTTCGGTGTACCGGCACCCTGCGCACCGTAGCCGCCACCGTGTGTCGTCACATCGTTGTACCCCAGATCGTCGGCCAGGATGATGACGATATTGGGCGGTCGCTGCGCCGGGGGTCTGTCGGCGGTAGCTGGGCCTTGCATCCAGGGCACCGGCTGGTTGGCCGCACGCGGATGAAAGATGTCCTGGTACCAACCCAGCGAATATTGCAGCACCAGCAAGCGGTTGGCGTACGCCAGTACAGCCAGTGCGGCCAGCAACAGTAATACAACGGGCAGCGTTCGGCGCAGCTTCATGGATTTTTCTTCAGGTCAAGTCGCGACAGGGGTGACGGGTAGCGATGACTCGAGCGGCTATCGGTCTTGCACAAGCTTGCAGACGTATTTTTCGAGAGACGGCAGGCTGTGTGGCCATTGCCGGCGGCGTTGGCAAGGTCGCGCAAGCCGGACACGGTCTGTTCCGCTCCCAGTGGTGTGCCACGACCGCTGAAGCACCACAGGAAAAAGACGTACGACGCTGCCAACGCCATGGCTGGCACGGCGGGGCTCATGCTCAGGAATTCTGGCCGACCACGACGAACTGGCCGGCGTTGTCGCGCAGCCAGCGCTGCGACAGGCTCGCCGAATGCTGGCGCGGGTGGAAGTCTGTTGCGAGGTAGTCCCGCCACAAACCGTAATTGCCGCGGATCAGGCCGTCCCGCCCAAACAGCATGGTTGCCGCGCTGCGCCAGCTGCGCCAGGTAAACAGACTGCCGTCGTGCCACATGTTACGCACTGTCTGGCGCGACACGTCGTACAGAAACGTGGCTGTGATGTATTTGAAGACCTTGATGCGCCATTCGTGGCTGCCGCCGAGCGCCTGGTACATGTCGAATGCGGTGTTGCGATGCTCCGACTCTTCGGCACTGTGCCATAACCACAGGGTCTTCAGGCGCGGCTCGGCGCCTTCAAGCGCCTGAGGGTGGCGCAGCAACCAGTCGGCGAAGATGGCGGTGAAGTGCTCGGTGGCGGCGGTGGCAGCAACCTTGTTGCGCAGGTCGTCGCCTTCATGCGCCTGGCGGCGCTGGTTGGCGCGGCGTTCGATTGCGTTGTCATAGCCCAGCCGTTCCAGATGTCCATTGAACAGCGTGTGGATGCGCCGGTGCGTGGCCTCCTGGCCGATGAAGCCTTGTACTTCGGCAGCCATGGGCGCGCGCTTTTCTGCCGGCAAGGCCTGCAGTCCGTCCCGGACCGAATCGATGAAAAATTGCTCGCCGGCCGGGAAGCTCAGCGACAAGGCATTGAAGAAGGCCGAGCGAAAGCCGTCACCACCATTCCAGCGGCCAGGGAAGGGGGTTTCGAGGTCAATCAGAAGACGGCGCACGACGAGGTCGGTCATGGAGGGGTCCTGGTTCAACCGACAAACGGCTTTGGATACGCCCGGGTGTTTGCAGGCTCAATACACAAGTGTATGGATTTGACGGGTTGGGGTCAATGCGCCAGGTTCCGGCGTCGGCTTCGCGCTGCGAGACGACGGGCGTCGATGCAAAAAACGGGGTGAAGATGGTCCGAATCGAGAAAAAGTTGGCATCCAGGTTGAAGAGAATGAAAAATAGACCTAAATTGCCCTCCAGTTCTGCCGTTAACAGGTCAACGTGGGCGCAAAGGTCCACCAACCCAACCCAACCTAACCTAACCCGGAACCCGGACCGTCATGCAACTCCCGTCCGTCGATCGACAACCAGGTATGCGCCCCGCCGGCGTCGACCTGGTGTCGTCGAATGGGCAAAAGGTGATCCCGGTGGCGCCGATCAATCCGCCGGTGACGGTCAATCCACCTGACACCCCCAACCCGCCGGGTGTCGTCAACAAGATCGGCGAAGCTGCGTCGCTAGCCTCCGCACAAGGTACGGTGTACCAGAGCGTTCCAGACCCGATCCGTCGGGGTGTGGAGCCGGCAGCCGATGCGCGCGACTGGACGATTCAGCGACCCGAGCCGGAGAAAGTTGAAGATCCGCCGCCGGTGCCGATACACCAGTTGTTGCTCGATTTCATCAAGTCGATGTGGCAGGCCAGTGCGATGGCGGTGGAAATGTCGCAGGTGCAAAGGCAGAACGTGCTGACAACCCCGACCAATCCGAATGCGGCGGCTGGCGAAATCGCCAAAGAAAACCTCACCTACACGCCGAGCAAGATCAAGAAGACCGAGAACCTCTGACCAGGGTTGTGCCTGGCCGGGTTGTGTTCAACCGCCGCGGTCAATTTGCGGCCGGCGACTTGCAGGCCCGTTCGTCTCCTAACATCGGCTGATGCACCCAAGCGCTCTGGTTCTTTTCTCCGGCGGCCAGGACTCCACCACCTGCCTGGCATTGGCACTTGACCGGTATGAACGGGTCGAGACGGTCGGTTTCGATTATGGACAGCGCCATCGCGTCGAACTCGACGCACGCCAGCATGTACTGGGCGAGTTGCGCGATCGTTTCCCGCATTGGGCCAAGCGCCTGGGCGACGACCACATGCTGGATCTGGCGGTGCTGGGCCAGGTGAGCAAGTCGGCACTTACCGAAGAGACGGCGATTCAAATGGAATCCAGCGGATTGCCAAACACATTTGTCCCGGGCCGCAACCTGATGTTCCTGACCTTGGCGGCGGCGCTGGCGTACCGGCGCGACCTGCAGGTGCTGGTCACCGGCGTCTGCGAAACCGACTTCTCCGGTTATCCGGACTGCCGCGACGACACCATGAAGGCAATGCAACTGGCACTCAACCTGGGCATGGCGCAACGTTTTCGCATCGAGACCCCGCTGATGTGGATCGACAAGGCCGCAACCTGGAAACTGGCACACGATCTGGGCGGCGCGGCGCTGCTCGAACTGGTTCGCGAGCACACCCATACCTGTTATCTCGGCGATCGCAGCCAGCGGCACGACTGGGGATATGGGTGTGGCAGCTGCCCGGCGTGTGAGTTGCGCGCGCGCGGTCACGCAACTTACATGGCCGCTCAGCCGCCCGTGGCGTTGGCTGCGGGCGCGATCGCTCCGACTTCCAGCGTGTAACGCGCGCTGGCGCCGGCGGGCGTGGCCTGCAGCGTCCAGCGGCGGTTGTGAAAGGCAGCCACCGAGGCGCGGTGCGCAATCGAGACAATGCCGCCACCGGTTTTCTCGACCATGGCCAGCAGCTTTCGGTAGACCGTTTCTTCTGACTGGACGTCCAGCGCACTGGTGGCCTCGTCCGCAAACACCCAGCGTGGCTGCTTGAGCAAGACCCGGGCGATGGCCAGCCGTTGCTGCTCGCCGCCCGACAACTTCTGGCTCCAGGCGTCGACCCGGTCCAATTCGTCGATCAGGTCCGGTAACAGGGCCTCGGCCAGCACGCGTCCCATGTCTTCAGTGGAATACCGCGTGGCACTTTCCGGATAGGCCAGTGCCTCGCGCAAGCTGCCATTGGGGAAGTACGGATGCTGCGGAATGAACATGGTGTCGGCATCGCGTATCACCTGGCCGCTGGCGAACGGCCAGACACCGGCCAGCGTACGGAACAAGGTGGATTTGCCGCTTCCCGAGGGGCCTTGCAACAGGATATGGTCGCCCTTATTCACGTTCAGCCGGGTCGAAGCCAGCAGAACCGCGCCGGTTGGCAGTGTCACATTCAGGTCGTGGGCGTCCAGCCCGCTGCCATCGGCCTCATGAAGGCGCGGATTGCCGACTTCTGCCATGGAGATGGCGTCATCAAAACTGGTCAAACGGTCCGTGGTGGCGCGCCATGCCGCCAAACCACTGTAATTGTCGACAAACCAGCTCAGCGAATCCTGTACACGGCCAAACGCCGAGTTGATCTTCATCAGATCGCCAAGCTGGATCGCTCCGCTGAAATACCGGGGCGCTGCGACGATCATTGGAAACACCACCGCAGCCTGGCCGAAAAACGACGTGAACCAGATCAGGCTCTTTTGCGCCTTGATCAGCGCCAGGTAGTTTTCGAGCACTGAGGAGAAGCGGGTGCCCAGATGCTGCTTTTCGACGGTCTGGCCACGGTCCAGCGCAATCGCCTCGCTGTATTCGCGCACCCGCACCATATGGTGGCGGAAGTCGGCCTCGCGCCGCTGCTGCTCAAAATTGAGCCGGATCTGCCGGCGTCCGATGTAATGCGTCAGCACGCTGCCGACCACGCAGTACAAGATCGCCATCCAGACCATGAATCCGGGGATGTTGAATGTGCGTCCGCCCAGCGTGATGTCGAACGCACCGGACAGTGTCCACAGGATGCCGACGAAACTGACCAGGGTCACCGTGGCATTGAGCACGCCCATGGTCAGGCCCACGGTCTGGCTGGTGAACTGGTTGACATCTTCGGAAATACGCTGGTCGGGGTTGTCTGGCGGTGCGCCGGCCTGCTTGGCGAAACGTGCCAGCTCCATCTGGTAAAACGCGTTGCCGCCGAGCCAGCGGCGCAGGTAGTAGCCGGTCATCCACTGGCGCCAGTTCATCTCGAGCAACTGGGTCAGGTAAAACCGGTAGACCGCGATGATGATGGCGAAGAAGGCGAGGTAGCCGAAACGGCCGATTTGCGTCCAGAACACGGCCTGGTCCTTGTTCTGCAAAGCATCGTAGAACAGGCCGTACCAGTCGTTGAAAAGAACGGCCATGTAGACCGAACCCAGGTTCAGCGCCACGATGGCGAAAAACATGCCACGCGCCTGCCATTTTTTCTCGGACTGGAAGTAAGGCGCGGACAGGCGCACGACACGTGCCACAAAGGCCCGGAAACTGGCGATTTTTTCGGATAAACCCATGGTGAAACTCGGTAGGTGAGCCGCGCCCTGGCAAGGCGCCGCAAAGGCTCAGGTGGGAGGGTTGGAAATGCCGCTGGCCACGTGGCCCGAGGGCACATGGCGCGCCGCCGACTCGATGTGGCCGGTTTGGTCGTCGAAAAAGAAATCGGGCTCGAATTCGCGCAGGAATTCACCCTTGGCCAGACCGCCGAGAAACATCGCCTCGTCGATCTCGATGTTCCAGTCCATCAGCGTGCGGATGGCCCGCTCATGGGCCGGCGCGCTGCGCGCCGTGACCAGCGCGGTGCGGATGCGCATGGTGGGCGTTCCGGCCTGCTGCAAGCGGTGCAGGGCGGCGAGCAGGGGCTTGAATGGCCCGGCAAGCAGCGGCTGGGTTGCCTTCTCGGTTTCATGCAACTGGAACGCCTGCAGGCCCTGGGCCTGATAAACCCGCTCGGCTTCATCGCTGAACAGCACCGCGTCGCCGTCGAAAGCGATACGCACCTCGGTCGGATGGGCTTCGCTGGCGTGCGCCGACTGCGGGTACACCTGTGCCGCCGGCACGCCGGCTTGCAGCGCGGCGCGTACGTCGCTCAGATGGGCCGACAGGAACAGATTGGCATGCAGCGGCCTGAGGTAACGCCAGGGCGGTTCACCGCGCGTGAAACTGCCGCGCTGAATCGACAGCCCGTAGTGTTGGGCCGAGCGGAATACCCGCATGCCGGACACCGGGTCGTTGCGCGACAGGATCACCACTTCGACCGGTTGCGAAGCCGCGCTCGGGGCCGGGTCGGGCACCTGGTTGAAGGCCAGCAACTTGCGCACCAGTGAGAACGCCACGCCAGGTTTGGCGGGCTCTTCAAGGCGCTGCAATTGCAGCTGCATGTAGGCGCGGTCGCGGTGCTGGCCGCTGCCTTGTTCGAACACCTGGTTTTCTTCCTCGAAATCGAACAAGGCCCGCGAGGAAATCGCGACAACCAGCTTGCCTTCGAGGGATGCGGCCATGGCTTATTTTTGTTGCAGAAACATCCGGTACGCGGGGTTCAGTGTTTCCTCGACGCAGGGATAGCCCAGCTCGGCAAGGAATTCGCTGAAAGCATTCTCATCGGCCTGCGGAACCTGCAGTCCGACCAGGATCTTCCCGTAGTCGGCGCCCTGGTTGCGGTAGTGGAACAGGCTGATGTTCCAGCCCGGTCGCATCATGCTGAGGAACTTGAGCAGCGCGCCGGGGCGTTCGGGAAAGATGAAGCGCAACAGCCGCTCGTCACGGGCCAGCGTCGAGTGCCCGCCCACCATATGGCGGATATGTTCCTGGGCCAGATCGTCGTGCGTCAGGTCCAGCGTTTCAAAGCCGTGTTTGACGAAGTTGGCGGCAATGCGGGTGCTCTCGCCCTTGCCCTGGGTCGTCAGGCCGACGAACACATGGGCTTTGTTGGCGTCGCTGATGCGGTAACTGAATTCGGTCACGTTGCGCGGTCCGCCCGGCAGGCCGCCGATAAGTTCGCAAAAGCGCTTGAAGCTGCCGCGTTCCTCGGGAATGGTCACGGCGAACAGACCTTCGCGTTCCTCGCCGACTTCGGCGCGCTCGGCGACAAAGCGCAGGCGGTCGAAGTTCATGTTTGCGCCACACAAAATAGCGGCGTAGGTCTCGCCGCGGGTCTTGTGTTCGGACACATATTGCTTGATGGCCGCAACGGCCAGCGCGCCAGCAGGCTCGACGATGCTGCGTGTGTCGACGAACACGTCCTTGATCGCGGCGCAGACCGCGTCGGTATCGACCGTCATGAATTCATCGACCAGTTCGCTGGCGATGCGGAAGGTCTCTTCGCCGACCAGTTTGACGGCAGTGCCGTCGGAAAACAGTCCCACATCGGTCAATGCCCGGCGCTGCCCGGCGGTGACCGACTGCATCATCGCGTTCGAGTCGTTCATCTGTACGCCGATGACCTTGATCTCGGGGCGTACCGCCTTGATGTAGTTGGCCACGCCAGAGATCAGGCCGCCGCCGCCAATGGCCACGAAAACCGCATGCAGTTCACCCTGGTGCTGGCGCAGGATCTCCATGGCGACCGTGCCCTGGCCCGCAATCACGTCCGGGTCGTCGAACGGATGCACAAAGGTCAGGCCTTGTTCCTGCTGCAGCTTGACCGCATGGTCGTAGGCGTCGGAATAACTCTCGCCAACCAGTACGGTTTCGCCGCCCAGTGTACGCACGGCGTCGACCTTGAGCTGGGGTGTGGTGGTGGGCATCACGATCACGGCGCGGGTGCCGAGCTTGTGCGCGCTGAGCGCCACACCTTGCGCATGATTGCCGGCCGACGCGCAGATCACGCCCTTGGCCAGCTGCTCGGGCGTGAGCTGGGCCATCTTGTTGTAGGCGCCACGCAACTTGAAGCTGCGCACAGGCTGCTGATCCTCGCGCTTGAGCAGAATCTTGTTGTGCAGGCGCTGGCTCAGATTGCGCGCCGGCTCGAGCGCGGTCTCCTTCGCCACATCGTAGACACGGGCGGTCAGGATCTTCTTGAGGTAGTCGGCGGGGGTGAGGTCTGGGGATGTCATGGCGTGCGTGCAGCGGGCCGTCGATGATAAGCGCGCCGAACTCAAGCGGCCATGAAGCGCGGCCAGAGCGGCTCGGGCAAGCCTCTGCCGGCACTGGCAAAATTGGGGCATTCGGAATATCTGGAGATCGTCACACCATGGAATGCACTGTTAGTTGGACCGGTCACACCGGCACGCGCTCGGGAATGGGCTTTCTGGCCGAAACCGGCAGTGGACACACGCTGGTGATGGACGGGGCGCCTGACGCTGCGAAACCGGAGAACGGCGGGCAGAATCTGGCGCCGCGTCCGATGGAGACCTTCCTGGCGGGCGCGGGCGGGTGCACGGCGTATGACGTGGTGCTGATCCTCAAGCGCGGCCGCCATGATGTGCATCGGTGCTCCTGCAAGCTCACGGCCGAGCGTGCAGATACCGACCCCAGGGTGTTCACGGCGATTCACATGCATTTTGATGTGTGTGGCAAAGGCATTGCGCCAGCAGCCGTCGAACGCGCGATCGCGATGAGCCATGACAAGTACTGTTCCGCCAGCATCATGCTCGGCAAGACGGCCGCCATCACCACCAGCTTCGATCTGACAGAAGCCTGATCGGCTGTTGACGGCATCGGGCGATGGCCGGCCCGGCCGCCAGATTCCGGCTGCTGCCTGTCAGATCCGGTGTGCGACGGTGGTCATGACCTTGGCAGCGCCGCGCATCAAGGCGCGTACGGGGCCGGGCATGGGCATTGCTCCGGCGGCCTGCGCCTCACGGGCATGGCGAGCTTCATCGTCCTTCATCTGCGCCACGATCGCCCGTGACGCATGGTCCCCCGCCGGCAGGCGCTGCATATGGCTTTGCAGATGCGCCTCGACCTGCTTCTCGGTTTCAACCACAAAGCCCAGACTGACTTTGTCGCCCAGCCGGCCGGCCAGCAGGCCGAGCCCGAACGCGCCGGCGTACCACAGTGGGTTGAGCAGCGACGGGCGGCTGCCGAGTTCGTCCAGCCGCTGGCGCGTCCAGGCGAGGTGATCAGTTTCCTCGGCGCTGGCGTGGCGGAAATGCGCGCGCAAGCTGTCATTGCGGGTGGCCAGCGCCTGCGCCGTGTACAGGGCCTGGGCGCAGACCTCGCCGACGTGGTTGACGCGCATCAGCGCCCCCGCCTGGTTTTTCTCGTTGCTGTCCAGTACCGTGGAGTCATTGGCGAGGGTGGGGCAGGCCCGGGTTGCGCGCGGCGTGGCAAACAGCGTGCGCAGCGCACTGTCGGTGGCGCCAAGCAGTTGGTCAACCGGGGAGGACGGGCGGAAAGTCATGGCGGGGTCATTCAGAGTCGGGTAGGGTGCCAGAAGCGGTGTTTGCCAGCACAAAGGGTCCCAAGCGCTGCGCTTTGGTGGCAACTTTCCGCTATTTTGCTCTCGCCTGGGCCCTGGCCGCTATATTGCGGCGCCGGCAGGCGCAAACCAGACCGATCCAGCGGTTTCAGCAGCCATCCGCGCAGGCACCTTCGGGGTACTTTTGCCCCACCAAATGGACCTGAGCCGAGTCGAAATCCGACGAGCCCGGAAGTTTGTTGTTCGTCTGCAACGAAAACATCTGAATTGAAGGACATTACGGTCAAAACTTTTGCCAAACCAGCGGTCGTCTGGTGCAATACATCCAACTTCCTTGAACAGGAGGTTGGCCCGGGGATCCGACTACCTCTGAACCGGAGCCCTATGTTTAACCTTGGAGAATTTTGAAATGAAAAAGACCCTCGTAGCGATTGCTGCCCTGACCCTGGTTGGTGCGGTTTCTGCTCAGTCGTCGGTGACCCTGTACGGCCGTATCGACGCTTCCCTGGCCAGCACGCAGACCAAAGTCGGCGGCACCACCACCGCTGATCCAGGCGCCCAGATCCGCTCGGGTGCACACACCGGTAGCCGTTGGGGCCTGAAAGGTTCCGAAGACCTCGGTGGCGGCCTGAAAGCCATCTTCCAGTTGGAGCAAGGCTTCAACGTTGACACCGGCGCCGCTTCGAATGCAGCCAATCAGTTCCATCGTCAAGCCTACGTTGGCGTGACCGGTGGTTTCGGTAGCCTGACGATTGGTCGTCAGTACGACCCGATCGACAACATGTATGGCGCGCACGACGCCTTCGGTTATTCCGGCTACGGCGCCATGAACTACGTGTTCAACAGCAACTGCGCTGCTACCGGCTTGGGTGACTGCGTTGGTCGTCAGGACAATTCGGTGTACTACACCACGCCTAACATGGGTGGTTTCAGCGGTGGCCTGATGTGGGCTCCCGGTGAGAACAAGGTTCCTGGCGTGAGCAGCGCTGGCAACATGTGGGGTCTGCAGTTGGGTTATGCCAACGGCCCGTTGAACATTGGTGGTGCATACCAAGAAAACGATGCTGGTGGTGCAGCCCGTTCGATCGAGAACTATGAATTCGGCGCTTCGTACGATCTGGGCGTTGCCAAGATGTTCCTGCAGTTCGAAGGCGGTAAGAATGACAACGGCGTCGCTGCTGTTCGTAGCAAAGACACCGGTTTCCAGATCGGTGCTGTGATCCCGTTGGGCGCTCCTTCGCTGATGGTCAGCTACGCTCGCGAGAACCAGAAGGTCGGCGGCACTCGACGGCAGACAGCAACCGGTCTCAGCCTGATGGCCCAGTACCCGCTGAGCAAGCGTACCTATGTGTACGCTGCTTACCTGCGTGGCGAACTGGACCCAACCGCAGCTGGCGCTCCTACCACCAAGCAGCAGAACTACGGTGTGGGCCTGGTTCACAACTTCTGATCCCGTGCTGGCATAAGCCAGTAAGAGTCTGAAGCTCAAGACCCGCTGTGCAAACAGCGGGTTTTTTTTCGATCCCGACTTGTGTTGGATACACGACAGGAAACATGCGATGCGTGAACGTGATGCAGGACACAGGCAGTGGTTGGCGTCGGTCGCGAGCTGTTGTCTGGCGCTGTGGCTTACGGGTTGTGCGACAACAGATTCCGAGCTCACCGAATCCGAGGTCTCGCAGACTGAATGGGCGGGCAAGATTGCCCCATCCGACGGTCGTATCACATGGGTGCACCAGACGTTCCCCGGCAAGCGTGCCAGTCGCTATCGGTACGAGCGCAAGGACGGGCGGCATACGCTGAAGGTGCAAGCCGCCTCGTCGGCCAGCATGCTCCGTCAGTCGGTGCGCGTGGAGCCGCATCAGCTCGGCCAGCTGCGCTTTTCCTGGATGGTGCCCGCTCTGATCGACGCCGCCGACCTGTCGCAGCAGGCTGGCGACGATTCCCCGGTGCGCGTGGTGTTGGCCTTTGACGGCAATCGCGCGCGGTTTTCAAGCAAGGATGCGGCCTTGTCGGAGTTGTCGGAATTGCTGACCGGTGAACCCATGCCGTACGCGACGCTGATGTATGTGTGGAGCAACCATAAGGCGGCTGGCACGGTGGTGGTCAACCCCCGCACCGGTCGTATCCGCAAGCTTGTGATGGAGTCGGGACCGGGTCGCCTGCGCCAGTGGCTGGACTATGAACGTGACGTGCGCGCGGATTTCGTCAATGCGTTCGGCGAGGCGCCGGGTGCCTTGCTGGCGATCGGCATCATGACGGATACCGACAACACACAATCACAGGCGCAGGCCTGGTACGGGCCGGTTCGCCATGTAGCGTTGACCGAGGGCAGCCCCCGTAGTGCCAAGACTGATTGACTGCTGGTAACGAGCGACCATGGGTATACTACATTTTTTGTAAAAGTAGTATAGCCATGGCCATGTTCATCGAACAATCGGCGGCTGCACAGACAGCCTATGCCGGATTGGCGCAAGCGGCGCGCCAACGCGACTTGACGCGATCTATTGCGGATTTGCCCGGTGGTTTCACGAAGAAAAGCGTCAAGGGGCGCGACTATTTGTACCATCAGCAAAGGCGGCCCGATGGAAAATTGCAACAAATCTACATCGGACCGGACGATGAGGACACACGTGCGCTGATCGCCAAGCACAACGATACGGGTGCCAGGCAAGCCAGAAAGCA
>JBKJRR010000229.1:0-3978 GCA_046594635.1 Burkholderiaceae bacterium | reverse complement strand
TCGCCACCGACTCGCCGAGCCATTTGCATGCCCACAGAAACCCCCAGAGCTGTACACCGCCGCACCCTGGTCTGGACGATCGCGCTGTTCACCATGGCTGGACTATGGGACCTGGGGACGCTGGATCTGCCGCTGGCCCGCTGGTTCGGTACATCCCACGGCTTCCCGCTGCGCGATCACTGGTTATGGAGCACGGTATTGCACGAAGGCGCCCGCCGCCTGGCCTGGGCGCTGCAATTGGCTCTGTTGCTGGCGATCTGGTGGCCGTTCAGCGTACTGCGCAGTCTGACCCGTCGCCAGCGCGCCCACATGTTCGCAGCAGTCATGTTGATCCTCCTGGCTGTGTACGTGCTCAAGAGCATGAATGCCACCAGTTGCCCCTGGGATCTGGCGGAATTTGGCGGCAAAGCCATCTATGTGTCGCATTGGCAATGGGGATTGCGCGACGGCGGTGTCGGGCACTGTTTTCCGGCTGGCCACGCATCGGCGGCGTTCTGCTTTCTGCCGGGCTACTTCTGGCTACGTGAGAAAACGCCGGGCGCAGCCAGGAAATGGCTCATGGTCACGCTGCTGGCGGGTTTTACGATCGGACTGGCGCAACAGGTCCGCGGCGCCCACTACCTGAGCCACACCATTTGGACCGGATGGATCTGCTGGACCATTGCCGCCCTGAGCTACGGCCTGCTCGAGAGGCGCCTGTGGCGCTTGCCGTTCATGACCCGCGACTCTGGCAAATGCTGAGCGCGCAGCCAGATACGACGCCGCCTCATCGGGCCGCCGACCGCGCAACGACGATGGTCAGGCGACCCGGCAGATCTTGAGCATATTGGTGCCACCCGGCGCGCCCATGGGCTCGCCGCAGGTGATGGCATAGACATCGCCACTTTGCACGATGTTGCGCGATTTCAAATGGTCTTCCGCCTCCTGCAAGGCGGTGTCGCGGTCCAGGTTGTTGTCCATCAGCAGTGGCCGGACATTGCGGTACAAGGCCATCTTGCGCTGCGTGGCGACCCGGGGCGTCAGCGCATAAATCGGCACCTGGATCAGGTGCCGGCTCATCCACAATGCGGTGGAGCCGCTGTCGGTCAGCGCCACAATCGCCTTGGCACCCATGTGATAGGCGGTGAACAAGGCCCCCATGGCGATCGACTGATCAATGCGCCCAAAAGTCTTGCCCATGAAGTCGGCTTCAAAATTGGCAATCTCGTGCGACTCGGCTGCATGGCAGATCTTGGCCATCTCGACCACGGTCTCCAGCGGATATTTGCCGGCCGCGGTTTCGGCGGACAACATCACTGCGTCGGTACCGTCGAGCACGGCATTGGCCACGTCGCTGACCTCGGCGCGGGTGGGAACCGGGTTGGTGATCATCGACTCCATCATCTGCGTGGCGGTGATCACAAACTTGTCGTGCTCACGCGCAAGCTTGATCATGCGCTTTTGCAATGCCGGCACCGCCGCATTGCCCACTTCCACGGCAAGGTCACCACGCGCGACCATGATGCCGTCGCTGGCCAGCAATATTTCGAGCAGCCGGGGGATGGCCTCGGCGCGTTCGATCTTGGCGATCAGGCCCGGCCGATGGTCCATTTCAGCTGCGGCCACGTTGCACAACTGGCGCGCCATTTCCATGTCGGTCGCGTTTTTAGGGAAACTCACCGCCACATAGTCGGCCTTGAAGCCCATGGCGGTGCGGATGTCGTCCATATCCTTGGCCGTCAGCGCGGGCGCCGTCAGGCCTCCGCCCATCTTGTTGATGCCCTTGTTGTTGGACAACTCGCCGCCGATCTTGACGATGGTGTGGACCTGCTCGCCCCGCACGGCCTGCACGTCAATGACGATCAGGCCATCGTTGAGCAACAAGGTGTCGCCGGCCTTGACCTCGCGCGGCAGCGATTTGTAATCGAGACCGACCGCGGCCTCGTCGCCCAGTTCGGTGCGAGTGGCATCGAGTACGAACTTGGCGCCCGCCTTGAGCATCACCTTGCCGTCGGCAAACTTGCCGACCCGGATTTTCGGGCCTTGCAGGTCGGCCATGATGGCGACCTCGCGTCCGGCGCGTTGTGCGGCCTCGCGCACCAGTTGAGCCCGGTTGATATGGTCCTGCGCCGTGCCGTGGCTGAAATTTAGCCGCACCACGTTGACGCCGGCGCGGATCATCTGCTCCAGCAGGTCCGGATCGCTCGAAGCGGGGCCCAGGGTTGCAACAATCTTGGTGGCGCGGCGCAAAACCATGGTGGTGTCTCCGTTTTTGATCGAAGCATTCTCCCATCGAACGGTTACCAAACGGTTTCGACCGGCCTCACGGCCACGCCGCTGCGCAGCGTTCAGCCTTTGGCGCGCTTGGCCAGTATCTCGAACGCCGGCAAGGTCTTGCCTTCGAGCACCTCGAGGAATGCGCCACCGCCGGTCGAGATGTAGTCAATGTCTTTCTCGATGCCATATTTGGCAATGGCCGCCAGTGTGTCGCCGCCACCGGCAATGGAGAAACCCTCGCTCTCGGCAATGGCTCTGGCAATACGTTTGGTGCCGGCCTCGAACGCGGCAAACTCGAACACGCCCATCGGCCCGTTCCAGACGATGGTGCCCGCGCCTTCGAGCTGTTCGGCCAGTTGGCTGGCGGTCTGCGGGCCGATATCCAGGATCATGTCGTCGTCAGCCACGTCATTGGCCGCCTTGACGGTGGCCTTGGCATCGGCCTTGAATTCCTTGGCCGTGACGACGTCGATCGGAATCGGCACCGCCGCGCCGCGCGCCGTCATGGCCAGAATGACGGCCTTGGCCTCGTCGAGCAGATCAGGCTCGGCCAGGCTCTTGCCGATCTTGAGTCCGGCGGCCAGCATGAAGGTATTGGCGATGCCGCCGCCCACGATCAACTGGTCCACGTTGTCTGCCAGGCTCTTGAGGATCGTCAGCTTGGTCGAGACCTTGGAGCCGGCCACGATGGCCACCAGCGGACGCTTGGGCGCCTTCAAAGCCTTGGTGATGGCATCGATCTCCGCGGCCAGCAACGGGCCGGCGCAGGCAATCGGCGCGAACTGCGCAATGCCGTAGGTGCTGGCTTCGGCGCGATGCGCGGTGCCAAAGGCGTCGTGCACGAAGATGTGACATAGATCGGCCATCTTGCGCGCCAGCGTCTCGTCGTTCTTTTTTTCGCCGACATTGATGCGGCAGTTTTCCAGCATTACCACCTGACCGGGCTCCAGCGCCCGTCCATCGAGCAAGAAGCCATCGGTCCAGTCGGATACCAGCGACACGTTTTCCTTGAGCAACTCGCTCAGGCGCGTGGCGACCGGCGCCAGCGAGTCCGACGGCGTGAAGCTGCCCTCCGAAGGACGCCCCAAATGGGAGGTCACCATGACCGCGGCGCCCGCCTCCAGGGCCATGCGGATACATCCGACCGACGCGCGGATGCGCGTGTCTTCCGTGATGCGGCCGTCATCGTCCTGCGGCACATTGAGATCGGCGCGAATGAACACCCGTTTGCCGGCCACTTCACCACGCGCACAAAGATCGGAGAACCGAATGAATTCCATGACACCAATCTCCCGTTCAAGCTTGCCACCTGCAATCACTGCCGACCCTGACAACCGGCAAGGCGCCCGGTGTGATCAATGCTGCGACAAATTGTAGGCGTCAGCGGCAGGCGGCAAACCAGTCCAGGTCCTTGCGATACAACGCAGTCTGCACATCGAGCAGTCCCAGCATCGCATGAAACAGGTTGTCGTGGCTCAGCGCGGTACCTGCCTGCGACTTCAGGCAGTCCTGCCGCAGCGCCAATCGCTGGCGCATGGCGTGCGACAGCCAGCTGACCATCGGCACGTGGGTCTGGGTGTCGGGGGCCAGCGCATAGGGCAAACCGTGCAGGTACAGGTTGTTCTCGCCCAGCGACTCGCCGTGGTCCGAAACATACACCATGGCCGTGTCATAAGCCCCGTCCTGCGCCTTGCGCGCCAGCCATTGCGCAGCCGCGGCAAG
>JBKJRR010000502.1:0-3032 GCA_046594635.1 Burkholderiaceae bacterium | reverse complement strand
CAGGCGGTCCTTGATCGAGGATGCCGGGTTGAAAAACTCGGCCTTCACATATATCCGCACATGCTTCGGAGCGATGCGATTGAGGCGGATACAAGGCGTGTTGCCGATGGTATCGACGACGCTGTCATAGAGGCGTCCACGGCCGTTGGTTTGGCGTGAGGCTGGCAAGGTCATAGGAATGCTCCAATAGCTGTGGGAAGGATGGACTCCGTGCTCGCCGACCCTGAAAAACGACGTTGCGCGGATTTTTCGCCGAAATTGTGCGGGTCAGCCTACAGAGCAACCTCTGGGTTGTCAATTTTCCTATCGCCTGAGAATGAGCGTTAACGCGCAAACCCGCCCGCAGATTCACAGATTTGTTGATTGCCTGGAACTGGAGTCACGAGAAACACAACGAAAAATGCCCATCCCTCCCTGGCATGATGGTCGCGAATTGTGGGGCCGGATAAAAGGTGGCCGGAACGGGCGTCGTCCTACGTAGCCACGCGCAAGCGTCCGGTGGTGGCAAGCGGTTGGCATGTCGACACTGGAAACCTATCGTGCGCACTACGCGGGTGATCCTCACTGTGCGACGCGCATGGAGCCCGGCGGGCAGGTCCGGTTCACTTTTGTATGGCTTTAAAGGTATCCACATGGCAACCAACTACTCCGAAAACACAAATCCGGCCTTCACCCCAACCGTTTCCGAGGTGTCGGCCAATGTCGCTGAACAGGCCGTCAAGGTCATAACCGGCACACAGCGCGCTGCGGACACTGCCGCCGGCAAACTGCACCAGGGATTGGACAACCTGCGTGACGATGTGCCGTTCGCCCTGTCCCGCCTCGGCGCGACGGCCGATAGTTTGCTGGCCGAAGGTGCCGAGCGTGCGCGCGAAACCGCCCAGGCTATTCGCAACCGTGCCGAACCGATGCAACGCCAGGCCGAAACCTATATTCGCAACAAGCCGGTGCAATCGGTGCTGCTGGCAGCAGGTGTTGGTGCGCTGATCACATTGCTTATGACGCGTTCATCGGGTCGCTGACGCCGTTGGCCGGGTCAAATCACAGGCGCGTTCGGCTTCATGTCGATGGCCGAGTCTGTGTCAGGCCGGTTGGTGTCCCATCGATGGCAGTCCGGTCACCGTTGGCCGACAGCGAACTGCCGGTGACATAACTGCCAGCCTCAGACGCCAGGAACGCCACGGCGGCGCCCACTTCCGATGGTTGGCCCCAGCGGTTGAATACCGTGTGCACGGCATGGGTGTTGTAGATCTCGGGGGCTCCTTGCGAGGGACTGGCCTGCTGCGCAAGCGCCTTGCAGCCGGCGCCAGATCGTCGAACGGCTTGATTCGTTTCGAGGCGCGCCAGTCCGTCGATCCGGCCAAGGACTGAGTCGCAGCCGCCGGAGCGACGCGGGCCGGACAACAGAGTCAGCGACCCTGAACCGCATACACCGGATACGCCGGATAGCGGTGCACCATGGCGCCGAACATCAGCGCCCCCACAAGCAAGGCTGCGGTAGCGACACCGAGCGCGGCGCTGAAGCCTGCTTCAACGGAACTGCTGCGCGACAGAAACCCAGCGGCCAGCGGCTGGAACGTACAAAGCAGCGCGCCGACCAGGTAGCCCAAGTAATTGGCGCTGGCCAGCCAGCTGGACGTGGCCAGGTCGATGACACCGTCGGACAACATCATCGGCAGCAGCGGGGTGAACGCGAACCGGCCGATGCCCATGGCCACCGCCAGCGACACCATGCCCGCCAGAGCTATGCGCCAGGCCGGATTGCCCGTGATCCCCGTGGCGTGATTCATCGGCTCAGAGCGATGGCCACTCACACTCTCAGGCGGGCAACGCGTCGGCGTGCCGTTTGCGCCATGCCGCCAGATCGATGTCCTGATCGAGCGGGAACAGCGGGCGCGGTATCTTGGCGTAGGATTTGCGCGCATAGTGGGGTGAGCACAGGGCTCCGCTGTCGCAGACGATGACCTTGGATGCAATCGGCTCGAACGCCGCGCGGAAATGCTGCATCGACTTGAGTCCGACCACTTTTTTCTTGCGTGGGTCGATGCCGAACGCGGTGAACTGTGCCAGGTCCAGGATCTGGGCCGGCTGCGTGACCACGAGGATGTCAAAGCCCTGCACGCGCAGCACCACGGTGGGGCCCCAGGTCTTGGCCAGGCCACCGGTCATCGGCCCGTCGGCAAAGTAGCGACCGTCACTGTGCAGCAACACCGTGGCCTGCAGCGCCAATGGCCCTCCGCCCAGCGTAGCGTCGGTCTTGCCACCGAGTTGCACCTGCACGCTTGCGCCGATGGCAGTCCCTTGCAATTGCTGCACGGTCTGAGGGTCGACGATGGGGCCGAAGCAGGCGTCGTCAATACCGGTTCGCAACAAAGCAGCCAGCAGATTGGTGGCGTCGCCGTAACCCCCTCCGCCCGGGTTGTCAGCGTAATCCGCGACGATGATCGGCGCCTGGCTGGCATCATGGTCGCGGCAGATCTGCGCGGCCTCGTCAACATCCATGAACCGGTTCATGACCACGTGGCGCTGGGCCCAGATGTCGTCGGCCAGTTCATGCGCGAAGGCCTGGTGGCGAGGCAGGTCGCCCTCGGCGACGACGATGACGGTCGGTCCGACTTCGCTGATGTCGACCCGCGCGAAACCAGCGTTGATGCTGACGGCAAAAACGCCGTCCTGTTTCTCGTATTCACGGGCGCGTTGCAATCGCGGCAACATTGCGCCGATGTCGGTACGCCCGCCGTTGGCCTCGTCGATCATCGGCAGGTGCGCGCGCAACACCACCGGGCGGATCTCGCCAGCCATGGTCCGCTGCAACAGATCACCGGCCAACGCCGCGGTCTGGCGCATATCGATGTGCGGGTAGGACCGATACGAGACCAGGATGTTGCTGTGCTGGCACATGGCCCGCGTCACATTGGCATGCAGGTCCAGTGTCACGGCAATCGGCAGGTCGGGGCCCACCACATCGCGCAACCTTGCGAGAAGTTCGCCTTCGCCGTCGTCGCAGAAATCGGTGACCATGGCACCATGCA
>JBKJRR010000466.1:0-8377 GCA_046594635.1 Burkholderiaceae bacterium | reverse complement strand
GCGCCGGGCCGATATGCAGCGCGCTGCACAGGGCCAGGTACAGGGCCAGCCGGTCATGATCCGCAATGGCAACCTGGAGATCGCGCCGGTCAAGCGCAGCGTGCGTTACCAGGGCGTGGCGCTGGACTTCACCGCGCTAGAGTTCGATCTTCTGCTGTATTTTGCCCAGCATCCAGGCCATGTGTTCTCGCGTGCCCAGCTGCTCGATGCAGTCTGGGGTTATACGCACGACGGCTATGAACACACGGTAACCACGCATATCAACCGCCTGCGCGCCAAGCTCGAAGCCGATGCCATGCGCCCCCAGCTGATCCTGACGGTGCGGGGGGCCGGCTACAAGATGCGCGAGGCGCCCGTATGACGGGCCGCCCGGGCCGCACGACCGTCCCGCGATGAGTGTGCGCCTGCGCATTGCGCTGACCATTTTTGTCATGGGCGCCCTGACGGCCCTGGGGGTGATTGCCACGGTGCTGTTCGCGTTTCAGCGCTTCGAACATGAGACCACCTTCCAGCGGGCCGATGCCTTCCTCGGGCGTGTCGTCGGCATGTACGACAACATCTTCGAAATGCACCAGCGCCAACCGCAGGAGTTCAACCAGTTCCTGCGCAACCTGGTCCTGTTCGAGCCCGATACCCAGCTCTATCTGCTCGATGCCCAGGGAACGGTGTTGTCGTCCACCGGCAACGCGCAGTTGCCGCCCGGATTCAGGGTACGTCTGGCGCCGGTGCAGGAAGCTGCGAGCAGGCCCGATATGCCCTACGTGATGGGGGATGATCCCGAGCGCATGGACGCCGGCGCCATCGTAGCCGCCCGGGTGGTGCGCCGCGCACTGATCCGCAACGACGAGCCGGTGGCCGGCTACCTGTACCTGGTCTGCCACAAGCAGCTGCTGCCGCAAGGGCGGCTGCAGCTGCTGGGAAGCAGCATCGCCAAGCCGGCGCTGGTGGCGATCCTGGGGGTGCTGGTGCTAGCGACCTTTTTGACGGTGTGGATCGTTGCCACGGTGACAAGGCCGCTGCGCCAGTTGACGAACGCGGTGGCGTCGATATCGCAGGGTGGACTGGACGAGGGCGCACCCGACACACCCGAGCAGCAATTGCCGCCCAAGACATCGGACGAATTCGGCAAACTGACACTGGCGTTTGAAATGATGCTCGCTACGGTGCGCAGGCAATGGTCGTCGCTGCGCCAGCTGGACCACTTCCGGCGTGAAGGTGTCAGCAACCTTTCACACGACCTGCGTTCGCCGTTGACGGCCACGACCGCCTGCCTGGAAACACTGGAGGGGCGTTGGCAAGGTGACGCGACCCGCAATGCCGACCGGGATCTGGTCGTGATGGCGCTGCGCAACACGCGCAACGCGGCCCGCCTGGTGCAGTCGCTGGGCGACCTGGCCCTGCTCGATGAGCCGACGTTCCGGCTGCGCTGTGAAGTGCTTGACGCCGGCGAACTGCTCGACGACATTGCCGTGCGCTTCGGCCAACGCGCGAGCAGCCTGGGCGTGCAACTGCAGGCTGTACATCCGGACGATCCTGCGGCGGCTGCACCCATTGTGGCGCTGGACATCGAGCTGTTTGAACGTGCCATTGCCAATCTGGTCGACAACGCACTGAAATTTTGCGGCGCGGGCGACAGCGTCACCTTGTCGGCACAGGTGCGCGCACAAATGGTAGAGGTGTGCGTCGAGGACACCGGTCCGGGAATTGCGCCGGCCGATCTGCCACATCTTTTTGATCGTTTCTACCAGGCACGCCAGTCAGTGGCGCCAAGCACCGGCGCCGGTGGCAAGGGGCTGGGTCTGGCAATCGTCAAGCGGATCGCCGAACTCCACGGTGGCGAGGTGCGGGTCGACAGCACGGCAGGGCGTGGCACCCGGGTTATGCTGGTGCTACCTGCGGCGGTCTGACCCAGGGGTGGGCGCGGCCGGCCGGGCCCGAGCACCGATACAGTGCATTTAGGGGGCGTTCAATTCGACTGGTGCGCGGATTCAGGAGTGTGAGAATGTGGGAAACTAAATGTTCGCTGACCCCCATGTGGAGGTGGTAAGTTCCTGTTTGTTGCATTTCCAGTCCGGTACGAAGTGGATCGCAGCGTGTCCGAGGGTTGGCGGGTGTGCAGTGATGGTTGGATAGGATGGCATGCAAGAAATTCCAGAAGAGTCGCGTCGAATAACGCAGTTGCGGGATCTGCTGGTCCTGGACAGTGAGCCTGAACCCGTATTCGACAGCATCGTCCAGCTGGCATCGGACGTCTGTGGCGTGCCGATCGCCCTGGTGAGCCTGGTCGATGCCGAGCGCCAGTGGTTCAAGGCCAACGTCGGCCTGCCTGGCGTCAACGAGACGCCGCGCGATGTGGCGTTCTGTGCCCATGCGATCGGGGACGACGCCCTGTTCGAGGTGCCCGATGCGACGCGCGACGCGCGGTTCGTTGCAAACCCGCTGGTGACCGGCAATCCGGACATCCGCTTTTATGCCGGCGTTCCATTGACACTGGACGGCGGCGCGCGCGTGGGAACCTTGTGTGTTATCGATCGCCAGGCGCGGCAGCTCGATGCGTCGCAGAAGAGCATACTCATCGCACTTGCCCGGATTGCCACCCAGGCACTGCAAGCGCGACGCGACCTGATCCAGCGCGCGGCTTCGGTGCGCAGCGAATTCGAACAAAAGGTGGCGGACAGTGAGGCACGTTATCGGGCGATCGTCGAGTCGCAGGCGGAACTGGTTTCGCAGTCACAGGCTGACGGCACGCTGGTTTTTGTAAACACCGCCTACGCCAGCCGCTTCGGCAAGACGCCACAGGAAATGATGGGGCTGAACCTGTTCGACTTCATCACCTCGCAGGACAAGGCGGCAGTGGCTGCCCAGCTGGGCCAGGTCTGGGCGAGCGGGCAGAGCCAGGCCAACGTCAACCGCATGCTTTCCCAGGATGGCAGCCTGTGCTGGATCTCCTGGACCAACAGCTTGCAGCAGGACCCGACGGGTCGGTCCTTGCTGCACTCCGTGGGCCGGGACGTGACTGACCGCAAGCAGGTTGAATTGGCCCTGGAGGCCAGCCAGGCGATGCTGACGCGTACCGGTCGCCTTGCTGGCGTCGGTGGCTGGCAACTGGACCTGGCCAGCAGTGCCTTGAGCTGGTCCGACGAGACCCGGCGCATCCACGAAGTGGACGCGGATTTCAAGCCCAGCCTGGATACCGCGGTAGGGTTTTATACCGCCGGCGCGCGGGAACGGGTCGCGCAAGCTGTGCAGCGGGCCATTGCGGACGGCGCGCCCTGGGACCTGGAGCTGCCGTTGGTGACGGCCAGGGGGCGTTCGATCTGGGTGCATGCCCAGGGTGAGGTCGAGTTCGACCAGGGCAAGCCGGTCCGCCTGGTGGGCTCGTTCCAGGACATCAGCGAGCGCCGGCAGTTGCTCGAGCGGCTGGCCGACAACGAACGCTTCGTACGCCAGATCACCGATGGATTGCCAATGCGGGTCGCTTACGTGGACAAGGAGCTGCGGTTTCGTTTCGTCAACCTGGCCAATTGCGAGCGCTTCGGGCGTGCGCGTGAAGACATCCTGGGGCGCACCGTGGCCGAGCTGACCGGTCGCGAATACGACGCGATGGTCAGTGCAAAAGTGCGGGGGGTGCTCGGCGGCGAGGCGCAGAATTTCGAATACGAGGAAGCCACCGACGGCGGTATGCGTCGTTTCGAAAGCCAGCTGTTGCCGGACATCGCCGCCGATGGTCAAGTGCGTGGCTTCTATGCCACGGGTGTTGACATCACGCAGCGCAGCGCCACCGAACGTGACTTGCGCGAGCTCACGGAGATCATCGGCAACACGACTGACTTTGTCGTGCAGACCGACTGGCGCGGCACCATCAGCTATCTGAATCCTGCGGCGCGACGCCTGTTGGGCATCGCGCCGCAGCAGCCGCTCGACGGCATGAACTTCGCGTCTTTCAATACCGCGCAGACCAACCGCAATTTAGCCGAGGTCGTGGTGCCGCAGGTGAAGCGGGACGGGGTCTGGATCGGTGAGTCGATGTGTTTTGCCGCTGGCGGTCGCGAGGTGCCGGTCAGCCAGATCGTTATTGCGCACCGTGATGCGCTTGGGCGGATCGCACGGTATTCATCGGTGATGCGCGACCGGACCGAGCAGCAGCAGGCCGAGCAGGCGCTGGCACGCCAGTCAGCGACGCTGCGCTCGGTGGCGCAGGCGATTCCGGCCAGTGTCGCGGTCATCGGAAGCGACCAGCGCTACCGGTTTGTCAACGACGCCTTCGTGCGCTGGGCAGGGGTGGAGCGCGATCAGTTGATCGGCCGCACCATAGCCGACATTCTGCCGCCGCAGGACTATGCACGCAGCCGCATCTGGGTCGAGCGGGCGCTTGCAGGCGAGTCAGTCCAGTTCGAACGCGATTACGCAGGACACAGCGGCCCGACCCATATCGCGGTAAGTTACATCCCGCTGTGGCTCGATTCCGGCAAAACCGACGGCTTTGTGGTCATGCTGCAGGACATCTCGCAGCACAAGCGAAAGGAAGTACGCCTGCTGCAGCTCGCGCAGCGCGATGCACTCACCGGTTTGCTGAACCGATCCGGCTTTGAGCAGCAGATGGAGCAGGTGGTGGCCGACGGCAACGGCCGGTCGCTGGCGCTGCTGTATATCGATCTGGACCGCTTCAAGCCGGTGAATGACCAGTACGGGCATCCGGTGGGCGATAAGGTGCTGCAACAGTTTGCACAGCGCCTGTTGGCACTGGTGCGGCCGTCTGACGGCGTTGCACGGCTCGGTGGCGACGAGTTTGCGCTATTGCTGTCGGGTGTGCGCGCCGGCGGTGATGCCAAGGCAATTGCCGACAAGGTGATCGCGGCCGCCCAAACGCCTTTCCAGGTGGCAGCGCATGTTCTGCAGATCGGCGCCAGTGTCGGCGTGGCGTTTGGCGTGGACTCTGCGTCAGGTTGGCCTGATCTGGTCAAGCGTGCCGATGCCATGTTGTACCAGGCCAAGAATGCCGGCCGAGGACGGCAGGCAGGCGCCGTTGGCTGAGACCGGCCGTCAGCGCCAATGCGGGCCGCCGCGGCTCAGGCCGTCACCAGCCGCAGATGCGTGATTTCCGACGACACGCCAAAGCGCTTGGGCGGACCCCAATAGCCGGTGCCGCGATTGGTATAGACCCACAGATCCGCCAGGCGATGCAGGCCCGCCGTGAAAGGCTGCTGGAACTTCACGAAGTGCATCCAGGGCCAGAACTGGCCGCCATGGGTATGACCCGACAACTGAAGATGGAAGCCGGCAACGGCAGCGACCGGTGCGCTGCGGGGCTGGTGTGCCAGAAGCAGGCGCAGTCGCGCGCCGGCTGGCGCGCCGGCGATGGCGGCGACCGGGTCGCTGCGATGGCTCTCGTCAAAGTGGTGGGCGCTGAAGTCGGCCACGCCGGCGACCACCACCATTTCGGTGTCGCGGTCCACTGCGGCGCATCCGGCGCCCGCACCGGTTTCGTGGTGCAGCACCCTGTGTTCGTTCATCAGCACCTGGATGCCCAGGCCGCGCAATTCATCGACCCAGGCGTGCGCGCCGCAGTAGTACTCGTGATTACCGGTGACGAAGAACGTACCGTGTGTCGAGCTCAGGCCGGACAAGGGGGCCACATGCTGGCGCAGCTCATTCACATGGCCGTCGACCAGGTCACCGGTGATGGCCACCATGTCGACGCCCAGCGCATTCACGCGGGCAACGATGCGCTGCACGTAGGCCTGGCGAATCGTCGGGCCGACATGGATGTCAGAGATCTGGGCTACCGAAAAACCATGCAAGCTTGCCGGCAGGCCGGTGATCGGAACGTCGACCTGCACCACCAGCGCGGTGCGCCGCGCAGTCCAGAATCCCCAGATGGAGGCTGCCAGTGCGAGCAGCGGCACCGCGAACGCCGTGCCCATCTGCAAAGGATCGAGCCAGGCCGAGTGCCAACCGGCCAGATTGGCCGCAACAGCGATGCCCAGCGCCAGGGCCAGTACGGCGTCACGCAGCAGTGTCAGCACGATCAGGGTCGAGAACAGGCCCATGAACAGGAGTCCGGCCCAGGTCAGCACCGTGGCCGTCGCCCCGCGACGGAGCCGCCGACCCATGAAGCCCAGCGGCATCAGCAGCGCCGATGCCAGCAACACCAAAACCAGCCACAGCTGGGCCGACGGATAGGCAGTGGCCAGCGCCGGGGCAATGCGCCAGCCGACCCAGCCATGGAGCAGGGTGGACAGCAGCAGGACGGGAATCAGTGGCATTGCAGGAGGGTCGAACCGGGAAGGGGGTGGTGGGAATAGGGCGGCTCAGGAATGATAGGCCGCCACACACCGCTATGACGCCTAGGGGTCATTCAGCCTGCCAGTCCATGATGATCGCGTCCAGTCCCTCGCGGTAATCCACAACCTTGGGTTTCCAGCCCGTCACCTGCGGCCGCGGTGGCTCCGCCGGCATGGCCAGCGCCACTTGCTGCATGTGTTCCTTGCGCACAATCAGCTGCATCACCGGCGCTGCAATGCGGGGTACATGCAAGGGACAACGCGTGCCCAGGCCGCGTGCAAAATGGTCCATGAAACGCATGAACGGTACGGCTGCACCGGCGGTGGCATACAGGGTCTTTCCGGCATGTTTCGGTTGGGCGGCCTTGAGCAAGGCCTTGATTGCATCGTCGTGGTGCAGGTGGAACTGACCGGCGCCTCTCGGACCGGCCCAGTAGGGGCGTCCAAGCTTGAATGCGGTGCGGTAGGCATGCAGGTCCTTGCTGGTCGGACCATACAGGTAACCCAGGCGCACAACCACCGCGGGCGTCGGGCCGGCCAACACCATCTGCTCACACTCCAGTACCGCCTGCGCCAACGAATGCAGCGGATCTTGAGCGGGCTCGGTGCACACGAATGCCATGCTGGCGTGGACCAGCAAGCTCGCCTCACTGCGCATCGCCCGACGCGTACCGGCGCGGACCGTACGCGCGAAGTCCTTCCAGGCGTGGCCGTCGTGCAGCAAGGTGTTGGCTTGCTGACCAGTGAGGTTGAAGTGCATGCCGGCGGGGGCGTGGGGATGGCGGGCCAGGATGCACCCGAGTTCGGATTGGCGGCCGGTGATGGAGGTTGTCATGTCTAATTGGACCACGCCATGCATCTTCGCGCCCCATGACCCTTTTTGCCGACCACGTCACTACGTCTGACGTTCTGACCACCAGCACGGCGGGATTTCTGCTCAGCCTGTCACTGATAGCCGCCATCGGGGCGCAAAACCTGTTCGTGTTGCGCCAGGGTCTGATGCACCAGTACGTCGGGCGGTGTGTGGCGTTTTGCGCCACCGCCGACGCGACGCTGGCTGCGCTGGGGGTATTCGGGATGGCCGAACTGGTGGCGGGAAGCCCGCGTTTCGCGCAGGTGATGGCGATCGGTGGCGCGCTGTTCCTGTTGGCCTATGGCGTTTTGGCGCTGCGCCGCGCCGCGCGCGGCGGCACCGCGGCGCAGGTCCATGTTGCTCGTCCCCTCGCCTGGCCGGTGGTGCTGGCGCAGCTGGCCGCGCTCACCTTGCTCAATCCCCATGTATACCTGGACACCGTGGTACTTGTCGGCTCGGTTGGCGCGCGCCAGATCGGCAACCTGAAGTGGGTCTACATCGCCGGCGCCAGTCTTGCCAGCGTGTTCTGGTTCGTGTCCCTCGGCTATGGCGCTCGCTGGCTCAAGCCATTGTTTGCACGCCCGGCTGCCTGGCGCGTGCTGGACCTGGTGACCGGTATCACGATGCTGGCGCTTGCCGCGGGGTTGATGCTGACACTGCCGGGAATCGCGTAACGGCTCCTTGGCCGGTGTAGATGTTGCACGGCGCACTGACACCAACACCAGCGGTCGTGGTGTCGCTGCGCAGGCCTGTCCTTTCAGCCTTGCAAGACGGCCTCCAGATACAGGGCACTGGCCTGGGCCGTCACAACGCCCGGCGAGCCGTCGCCCATCAAGCGACCGTCGATCCTGGTCACCGGTGTCACGCCACCGAGCGTGCCGGTGACAAAGGCCTCCTTGGCCGAGTAGACCTGGGCCAGTGTGAAGTCGCATTCACGCACCACCTTGCCGGCGGCGCGCCAGGCAAGGATGACATTGTTCTGGGTGATGCCCTTGAAGCTGTAAAGGCCGGTCGAGGTCCACAGTTCGTCATCGCCGCGCACGATGAAGAAGTTGGTGCTGTTGCAACTGGCGATAAAACCGCGCGGGTCGAGCATCAAGGCTTCGTCGGCGCCCAGGTTGATGGCCTGGATCAGGTTGAGCCGGCTGTGCGAATTGAGCCGCAGGTCGAACACGTCGGGGCCGCTGGTGCGGAAGGTCGAGGTCATCAGCGTCAGGCCACGCGCGCGGGTCTCGGGTTT
>JBKJRR010000310.1:0-11948 GCA_046594635.1 Burkholderiaceae bacterium | reverse complement strand
CAAGGGGCAACGCGAAGCCGGTTTGAGCCTGGGTCTGTCGAACTTCGACCTGTACCGCGACATCATCCTGCCGCAGGCGGTTCCGCTGATGCTGCCGCCACTGGGCGGCGTGCTGGTCAACCTGGTCAAGCACTCCGCCATCGTCAGCGTTATCGCGGTTTACGATCTCACCACGCAGGCTCGGACCGTGATCTCCGACACTTTCATGGCGTTCGAGATCTGGCTCACGACCGCGGCGATGTACCTGGTGGTCACGATCAGCCTGTCCTTGCTGGTCGCCTGGCTCGAGCGGCGATACCGCAGAACGTGAAATACAGCCCCAAAAGTTCTCTCTCTCCCTTTCCGTCACTTTCACAACCCAAGGAGTCCATGATGAAGAATCTCGCGCGTTTACTCGGTGTCGGTGCGCTGGCACTGGCCACGCTGGCCTGGATGCCGCCGGCGGTCGCCCAGCAGGAGAACATGATCGACACGATCAAGAGTCGCGGCAAGCTGCAGGTGGGCTTCGGCAGCTTCGTGCCCTGGGCCATGCGCGACAAGCAGGGCCAGTGGGTCGGATTCGAGATCGACGTTGCGACCAAGCTGGCCAAGGACATGGGCGTGCAGGTTGAACTGATCCCGACCGCCTGGGACGGCATCATCCCCTCGCTGATCGCGAAGAAATTCGACGTGATCATCGGCGGCATGTCGGTCACACCGGCGCGGCAGGAGCAGATCGACTTCACCACCCCGTACTCGAATTCCGGACAGGGTGTGGTTGCTTCGACGGCGCTGGCCTCCAAGCTCAAATGGCCGGATGACTACAACAACGCAAACATCACGTTATCGTGCCGCCGCGGCGTATCGGGCTGCAAGACCCTGGAGGAGAAGTTTCCCAAGGCCAACCTGCGTCAGTTCGACGACGACGCCATCGCCTTCCAGGAGGTCATCAACGGCAAGGCCCATCTGGTGATCTCCAGCGAGCCCAAGCCGACCTTCACCATGCTAAAGAATCCGGACAAGCTGTTCAAGCCGACACCCGATACGGTGACCGTGTCGGTCGAGGGTTTCGGACTGCGCAAGGGCAATGCAGTGGCGATGACCACATTCAACGAATGGATCGGCAAGAACAAGGACTGGCTCAAGCAGCGCCACACCTATTGGTTCAAGACCCAGGAATGGGCAGCGCAGGTACCTGAATAAGCCATGGACAGCCAGGCCGCTTGCACTGCCAGCACGCGCCCCGCCTTGCGGCGCCGGCGTGCGCGCTGGAGCTGGATCGACCTGGTCCTGTTGATCGGCGGCACCGGCTTGCTGGCGTACCTGGCCTGGCAAACCAACACCGCATTTGCCTACAACTGGGACTGGAGCACGATCTGGCCCTTCATCGTGCGCTACGACGCGGCCTCCGGCCGGTGGGTGTCCAACCTGCTGGTCGACGGCCTTCTGACCACCTTGCGCCTGGCCATCTGGGGTATCTTGCTGGCCGGCATCATCGGCACCCTGATGGGCTTGTGCCGCACCAGCCAGCGGCTGCTCCTTCGCCTGCTCGGCGCCAGCTATGTGATGCTGATCCGCAATATCCCGCCGGTGGTTTTCGTTTTCGTGTTTGTCTATTTCGTCGCCAGTCAGATCATGCCCACGCTGACGCTCGGCGACAGCGTGGCCAAGTGGTCGAGTACCGGTCAGTTCTGGATCAGCCTGCTGTTCGGAACGCCGCGCTTGCTCGACAACTTCGTGCTGGGCCTGATTTGCCTGTCGGTCTTTTCCGGTGCCTACGTCACCGAAATCGTGCGCGCAGGTATCGAATCCGTGCCACGCGCACAGATCGAGGCCGGCAAGAGCCTGGGCCTGTCGCCCGCCGACGTGACCCGCTTCGTCGTGCTGCCGCAGGCGTTTCGCAATGTCGTGCCGCCCATGGCGGGGCAGTTCATTCAGCTGATCAAGGACTCCTCGCTGGTGTCGCTGGTCTCGATCCAGGAGCTGACCTTCATGGCGCAGGACGTTCAGGTCAGCACCCAGCGGGTGTTCGAGGTGTTCGTTTTCATCGCAGTCGTCTATTTCGTCATTTGTTTCGGCCTGTCGCGGTTGTTCGCTGCACTCGAGCGACGCTACGCGCAGGCCCACCACTAGGACTGCCCAGTCGCATGCCCAAGAATCGCTCCTTGCTGCCCGCCCACCACGGGCATGCACCCATCTCCCGGCTTCGCCCGCACCCCATCCCATGAGCGACGCCATCATCCGCCTGCGTGGCGTCAACAAATGGTTCGGCAATGTTCATGTGCTGCGCGATGTCGACCTGGATGTAGCACAGGGCGAGCGCGTTGTCATCTGTGGCCCGTCGGGTTCGGGAAAGTCGACGTTGATCCGCTGCGTCAACCGGCTGGAGGAACACGACAGCGGTGTGATCACGGTCGACGGCATCGAACTCAACGAGGACACCGAGCACATCGCAGCCATTCGCCGCGAAGTGGGCATGGTGTTCCAGAGCTTCAATCTGTTCCCGCATCTGAGCGTGCTGGACAACTGCATGCTGCCGCAGATCCGCGCCCGCGGTACCTCACGCAAGGATGCGCAGGCCAAGGCGATGGCCTACCTGGAGCGGGTGCGGATTCCCGAACAGGCGGCCAAGTTCCCGGCCCAGCTCTCCGGCGGACAACAACAACGTGTCGCCATTGCGCGTTCGCTCTGCATGGAGCCCAAGATCATGCTGTTCGACGAACCGACGTCGGCGCTTGACCCGGAGATGATCAAGGAGGTGCTCGACGTGATCGTCGACCTGGCCCAGTCCGGCATGACGATGGTGTGTGTCACGCACGAAATGGGTTTCGCACGCAAAGTCGCCGACACTGTCGTATTCATGGACGGCGGCCGGGTGATCGAAAAGGCGCCGCCGCACGAACTGTTCGGCAACCCCCAGTCCGATCGGACCAAGCAGTTCCTGAGCCAGATCCTGGAACATTGAGCCCAATTTTTCCCTGCAAGCCATGTCCAACTACCTTCGCAATACCTGGTACGTCGCCGCCCTCTCCCCCGAGATCGGGCGCTCGCTCAAGCCGATCAAGGTGCTGGGCGAAGCCATCGTCCTGTACCGCACCCAAGACGGGCAGCCGGTTGCGCTCGAAGACGCCTGCCCGCACCGCAAACTGCCGCTGCACATGGGCCGCATCAAGGGCGATGCGGTCGAATGCGGTTACCACGGCCTGACCTTTGACTGTTCAGGCACCTGCATCGACGCGGCGACACAAACACGGATTCCTCCTTTCGCCAGGGTGCGCAGTTATCCGGCTTGTGACCGCTACGGCCTGTTGTGGCTTTGGATGGGCGACCCAGCGCAAGCGGACGAGCGCGCCATCATTGACATCCCCACTTGCGACGATGCGGGATGGAGCATCACCAAGGGCGACAGCATGTTGATCGAGTGCAACTACCTGTGGATGGTCGACAACCTGCTCGATCCGTCACATGTGGCCTGGGTGCACCGCAGTTCTTTCGCCGGCGCCGGAACTGACAACACGCCGATGCAGATCACGGCCGATGCACAGGGTGTCGTCAACAGCCGCTGGATGCTGGATCAGCCGCCACCGCCGTTCTATGCCCCGCTGGTGAGGTTCAAGGGCAACGCCGACCGGCTGCAACATTACGAGGTGCGATATCCGGCGCTGGCAGTGAACATGGGCATCTACACCCCCGCCGGCAAGGGCGGCCCGGACATGGTCGAAGATGCCGACACCTATCGCATGATCTCCTACCACTTCCTGACGCCGATCGATGACGATAACACCCAGTACTACTGGCTGCAGCACCGCAATACCGACCCGCATGATGACGAAATCACACGCAAGGTGGCCGCTGGTGCCAAAGCGGCGTTCGAGGAGGACCGCGCTATTTTGCGGGCCGTGCACCTGGGCATGAAGCACAAGACCACGCCCACGACCGGCCTGCTGCTTGACGCCGCCGCCACACGCTTTCGCAAAGGACTCGCGGAGCGGATTGCCCGGGAGAATGGCGCAGCGGCAACATTGGCTCCGATCGAAGCAACCAACGCCACGCCCTGATACTTGCTGCACGGATCACCCGCGCGGCGGCGTCCGTCAAGCGACCGACCTGTTTAATCCAACTGCGGTTCCTTGTAGAACCCCACAACATCGCCTTCGGTGGTGACGCCCAGGCCATTGAGCAGACGGTTGGAGTAGTTGAAGTAGGCGCAGACCTGATTCACTTCCAGAATCTCGCCGTCATCGCAGCCCGCGGCGCGCAGCGTGTCGTAATCGGTTCGCTCCATGGCACCGACATGCGCCGTCAGTTTGCGCGCGTAGTTCAGCAGCGCCAGTTCCTTGCCCTCGAATGCAAGCTCCGGTTGCGCCTTGGACAAGGCGTCCCAGACCCGCGAGGAACGTTCCTTGTCGTTCATCAACCGGCGCGCATTGGCCCAGTGGTGGGTCAGGCTGTAGTCGCATTGGTTGGTCATGCTGGTGTACGAGGCCACAACCTCGAGGAACCAGAACGGCAGGGTGTTGTCCGGGTTATGCAACACGTTGCGGTACAGCACCAGGTGGCCCTGCATCGACAAGGGGCGCAGGCTGTGCGCGCGCATCACGTTGTCGACGGTACCACTGGGCGTTTTCGCCAGCTCGTACATCTCCTTCAGTTTGCCAGTGGCATCTTCCAGCGCAATCATCTCGATCCAGGCGGTCATCGTTTGTCTTTCATGGCGTTGGTTTCAAGCGTTGTCGTACGGCGGTCGACAGGTTTGCGCGCAAAGATGCGCCGGACCATCGGAACAAAGGTCTCGATGGGCTCGCAGACGTAATCAGGATCGGCTGCGGCCTGGTCGTATTTCGCAACAAACTCGGCGGTCCATTCGAAGTGGGGATGGCCCTTCCACAGATCGCGTTCGTGCTGCCTGACACCCGGGAGGTGCGGCGAATGCAGGTTCTGGAACGTCGCATGGTGCTGCAGCATCCAGTAGTTGCGGTCGGAAATATAGGCACCCAACAACTCGGCGGCGAAATCGCCATGCAGCAAGGGGCAGGTGATGAACCCCACATCGTGCAGCAGTGCCACCACCACATCCTCTTCGTCGCGGCCATCGCGCAGCACCATCGTGGCCGACTGCAGGCAGTGGCGGTAGTTGTTGACCAGGTAACCGAAAGACGGATCGTGTTCGGACGCCGTCAACATGCGCAAGGCCTGGTCAGCCTGATGCTGTGACAGATAGTTCTGCCGCTGCGCATTGAGCAATTGCCAATCGTCAGGCTGGAAATCCTCCAGTGCAACTTTCTCGACATACCGCCAATCGGCTTGCGCCAGTGGCGAACGGACGGAGTTGTCTTGTGGAGTCATCCGATTCCTTTGCGTGCCTGAGCCGCCCATCAGGCCCTGATCCAGTTTCGGGTTGCACCGCGCCAGGGGTCCAGTGCTTTCGCGACGGCCGGATCATCCGCTGCCATGTCGAGCCAGTCCTGCAATACCGGCGGCAGGTCGATCGGCTGAGCGCAGGCCTGCAGCAGTTCGCCGGCCAGCCATAAATTGACCAGCGGTCCGCAATCGGCCAGACTGATCTGCGGCGTGAGCAACCATGGCTGCGGCTGCGCCCAATGCGCCAACTGATCGATGCGCTGCAGCAAAGCGGTGCGCAGCGCCGACACCTGGGATGCATCACGCTGCGCAGACTTCACCAAGGGAAACAAAGCCCTTACCCGCGGCTCGAGGTACAGGTCATGAAAACGACTCAAAAAGCGCACGCGCGCGCGCAACTGCAGATCGACGGGCATCATCACCGGCTCGGGGTATTGCTCCTCAAGGTACTCGTTGATGGCTTCGGATTCGGACAACACCCAATCCTGGATGCGGATCGCCGGCAGGGTGCCCATCGGCACAATCGCGCGGTAGTCTGCCGAACGATATCCACCCGGTGGCGCGACCTCCTCGTAAGCGATGTTCTTGACCGCCAGCACAATGCGTACCTTGGCGCTGTAACTCGACAAGGTATTGGCGTAAAAGATCATGCGCCCTCCTCACCGGCCACGAACGCGGCATAGTCGCGCGCTCCCGCTTGCGCCGCCAAAACCACCAGTTCGGCGCCGTGTTCGGCCAAGCCAAGGCCGGAATGAGATCCCACCCGACCGTCCGGAAAGCGGCTGCGATGCAAAAGCGCGTCGTTGTGGTTGTCGCCGCCGTGGCGCCTCATGAAATCGGGTTCAAGCACAGCTGGCGCCGGCAACTCGTCCGGCGGGCAGGCGTCTGGCAACAAGGCCCGCGTAATGGCCAGTTCGGACGGCGTGGCGTGCATACCCTCGCCCGATCCATAAAGGCGCTGGCGCAAGGCGTTGGCCTCGGGGTAGTCCCACCAGCTGCGCAGCCGGAACGACAAGGCTTCGCGCTCGCTGCGTCCCAGGCTTCGCTCGGCGTGTATTTCCTGGAACGCACATTGGGCCGGCGCCAGGTTGCCACCATGCCCATTGACGAAATAGAAATGGCGGAATCCCTGACTCGCCAGCGACAACACATAGTCGATGATGACTCGCGTCAACGTGCCTGGACGCAACGACACCGTACCCGGGAAACCCAGATTGAACTGCGCCGGACCCAGGCTCAGTGTCGGCCCCACCAAGGCGCCACATTGCGCCCCGATGGCCCGGGCCACGGCCTGCGCCGTCATGCTGTCAGTGCCGATCAGTCCGGTCGGACCGTGTTGCTCGGTGGAGCCCATCGGCACGATGATGCCGGTGGACTGCTTGAGGTAGGCCTCAACGGCCGGCCAGGTGCTGTGCTGAAGAATCATCGTTGGCCATCCTGCGTCTCGATCAGTACGCGGTCGCCATGCGGCGTTCCATGGGGCGCACCATGTAGCACACGAACAGGATCAGCACCAGGTATTCCGCCACCAGCAAGGTATAGGTCTCCAGCGGGCGGTACTCGCTGACGTTGAGCTCGTTCGCGCGCCTTGTCAGCTCCTGCAGGCCGATCACGGAGATCAGCGACGACATCTTGAGCACATAGACAAACTGGTTGCCCAAAGCTGGCAGGATCACCTTGATGGCCTGCGGCATCACCACCAGCCGCATCGTCAGCGACCAACCCAGCCCCAGGCTTTTTGCCGCCTCGACCTGTCCCTTGGGCACCGACTGGATGCCGGCACGAAACACCTCGGCCTCGAACGCACTGTCACTGATCGCCAGCGACAACACACCGGTGGCGAATACGCCCAACTGCAAGCCGATGATGACGGGCAAGCCGTAGAACACCCACAACATCAGTACCAGCAGCGGGATCGCGCGAAACACCTCGACATAGACGCGATTGACCCGATTGAGCGATCTGCGCCTGGACAATCCCGCCACCGCAACCAGAGCCCCGACGATGACCGACAACACGATGGCACACAGCGACACCAGGATCGTCCACCACATTCCGCCGAGCAGGAACTGCAGGTTGGACAATCCCTTCGCCTGCAACGGGTTGAAGATATACCAACCCCAGTTGTAGCTGGAGGCACCGCCCCCCGAGGAACTGGCGCACCCGGCCAGCAAAAGGCCAAGCGCGACGGGAACAAGCAGTCGGCGGATTACTTCGCCGACAGCCATTTGGCTTCGAGACCGGCAAAATATCCTTCGGCTGTCTTGAGCGCAATCCAGTTGTTGACAAACGTCAGCCAGACCTCGTCACCTTGCGGCATGGGGTAGGCGAACGGGCGCTTGTTGCGCATGTCGTTGTTGCTGCCCACCATCTGCAGATCCGGATAGGTTTTCATCAGCGTGGCCGCTTCGACATTGCTGGTGATCGTCACTTGCGCACGGCCGGCCAGAACTTCCTGGTAACCGGTAGCCGGCTTTTCGATGGCACGTACCTTGGCCTTGGGGAAATGCGCTTTGGCCTGTTGCTCGAACACCGTGCCCATCAGCACTGCGACCGTGGTGTTGGCATTGTCGATGGCAGCCCAGTTGGTGATCTTGGAGCCGGTCTTCTTGCTCACCAGAGGCACCGTGCCCGCGTAGATGTAGGGGTTGGAAAAAGCCACGGTTTTTGCGCGCGCCATGCTCAGCGAAGCGCCCGAAAAGATGTCGTAACGGTCAGACACGATGCCATTGACCAGGGTCGCCCATTCCGCAGGAACGAATTCGATCTTCACCCCCATGTCCTTGGCCAGTTCGGTCATCGCCTCGACGTCGAAGCCGGTCAGTGTGTTGGTGGCCGTGTCCTTGATCGACATCGGATTGAAGTCGCCCGTTGTGCCGACCCGCAAAGTGCCGCGCTCCAGGATCTGCGCCAGCCGCGATTTGTTCTGGGCCAGCGAGGGCAGCGGCATCAGCAACATGGCGGCGGCGGCCATGCCTGCAACGAATGTCATGAACTTTTTCATATGCGGTTCCAGACTCCAAGGTTGTATAGACAGGCGCCAATACTAAGGGTAAATGGTGGCCTGCGCAACGAAAAAGTGTCGCCAGTCCTGCGCACCAGAATGGCTCCTGAGCCGGCACCAAAATCGAGCCCTCCCGGCCTTGTGTGGTCCGGTACGCATGCTTTCGAACAGGACAGCGAAAACGCCCGCAAACAAGCGCTGATGCAGTGACGCGCCGGGTCGGCTGGCGTCGCTGCAGGCGCGCTCAGGGTCAGGCCCTGGTGCCAAAGCGCTCACGTGCCAGCGCAGCACCCAGTCCCAAGGCCCGTAATTTGCCCAGCGCGACTTCGCGCGACATCGGTGCCAGGCCGCAGTTGGTACAGGGCAAGAGCCGGTTCGCAGGCACGAACTTCAAGGCCCGGCCAATCGTGTCGGCAACCTGCTCAGGAGTCTCGACCACGTCGCTCGCAACATCGATGACTCCGACCATCACGTCCTTGCCGTCGAGCAAGGCCATCAGCTCCAGAGGTACATGCGATTGATAACACTCCAGGCTGACCTGCCCGATGCTGCTTTTCGCCAGCGCCGGAAACACCTGTTCGTACTGCCGCCACTGCTCACCCAGGGTCTGCTTCCAATCGGTATTGGCCTTGATGCCGTATCCATAGCAGACATGAACCGCGGTGGTACAGGCGCGCACGCCGGGCGATGCCGGTCGCGCCAGGCCCTGCGCCGCCCGTTCAAGCGCCTCTACTCCCCAATCTGCCGCGTCCTGCATATACACATTGAACGCCGGCTCGTCGAACTGAATGATGTCCACGCCGTCTTCGCGCAGTGCCAGCGCTTCCTGGTTCAGCAATTTGGCGAACGCCATGGCCAGCTCACGCCGGCTGCTATAGAAACGGTCGGCGACCGTGTCGACGATGGTCATGGGCCCCGGCAAGGTGAACTTGATGCGCTTTTGCGTGTGCGCCCTGAGCAGTTGTGCCTCGAAGGCATGCACCCGCTTGGGCAGGCCGATCGCAGCCACGACCTGGGGCACCTGGGCGTCGTACCGATTGTTTCGGATACCCATCGTGACCTTGTGCTCGAAATCGATGCCTGTCACATGTTCGACGAAGCCGTGCACGAAATGCTGACGCGCCTGCTCGCCATCCCCAATGATGTCCAGGCCAGCGTCCTCCTGAACCTTGATCCACAACAGCGTCGCGTCGGCCTTGGCCTGCAGCAATTTGTCCCCGCTGGCTTTCCATTGCGGCCAGAGTTTCTGCGTCTCGGCCAGCCAGGCGGGTTTGGGCAGGCTGCCGGCGATAGCGGTGTCAAACATCGAGTCTCCAGTTGCTAGGCTTTTGTGGATGTGACAAGCCACCACAAATTGCGGCTTGTTGCTTGTACGTGCGCAGTCTGGTCAGTGGTGGCGCCCCATGCGCGTGTGCAGGCTCACTCATCCTTGCCGCAGGGCCAGGACTTGGGCGCCTTGATGCCTTCGGGCAAGCGGGTACGCGCGTCGCCGCAGGCCATATCGAGCTGGGTCGCCACCAGGCCGACGCTGCGGCTCAGGTCGACCCCCTCAAGTCGGGTGCGGAACATGCGGGTCTGCGCCAGCCGCGTGCCGTCCATCTTGGTATTGACCAGATTCGCCCGCGCCATATCAGCGCCGGTCAGATTTGCGCCATTGAGGTTGGCGCCATCCAATATGGCACGCTGCAGTTCTGCCTTGCGCAGGTTCGCGCCGGTGAGATTGGCCGTCGACAGATTGGCCCGGAACAACTCTGCCTTGGTCAGGTCGGCACCGGAGAGATTGGCGCCTTTGAAATTGGCGCGGTAACTGTTGAGCTGTACCAACTTGGCCCGGCTCAGATCCGCGCCGCTCAGGCGGGCCCGATCCACACTGCCGTGCGTAAGGTCGGCGCCCCCCATCTTGGCGCCCTGCAGGTCGGTGCCGTTGAAATCGGCACCCGCCAGCCGCGCTCCGGTCAGCACGGCACTGCGCAGGACCAGCCGGGCCTTCTCGCATTCCGTCCAGTCGACAGCGGCCGCCGGAGCATCGCTGCATCCCGCCCAGGCCGTTGCGCCGGTAAGGCACAACATCAGTGCGGCCACAGGCTGCCAGCTGCGACCAAGCCTGGCAGATGCGCCTGCGTTTCCTGCTTCGCGTTGCGACGGCATCATGGCGTGTCCCCGAGTCGTTGGTGATTGGTGCATGCCGGGCATCTTAACTGCAGACGACCGAAAAAGCCCCGCATTGGAGCATGGTCAGGATAGACCGCCAGGCGTCAAGATGGCGATACTGACCCAAGGCAGTTCACTGCCACATTGGCTTCGTGCCCAGGCGTCCACGTACACACGCAACCGCATGCCCCTGTCCCCCGAACTCACGTCCTGGCGCAAGGCGCAGCGCGCCACCCTGCTCGAGCAGCGCATGGCCGTAGCGCAGGAACAGCGCGGCAGGTGGAACGCGCAGCTCACACATTATTTGCTGGCGGCGCTTGATCCGCTGCCGGGCATGGTGGTCGCCGGCTACTGGCCGCTCAAGGGCGAGTTCGATCCACGCTTTCTGATGCGCGCCTGGCGCGAAGCTGGCGCGCGCACCGCCCTGCCGGTGGTGTTGCGAAAAGCAGCGCCGCTGCAGTTTCGAGACTGGTGGCCCGGCATGCGCACCAGCGCCGGTGTCTACGACCTGCCGGTGCCGGAAGAAGGCGACATCGTCACACCCCGGCTGGCGCTGGTCCCGCCGATCGGCTTCGACGCCATGGGGTATCGGCTGGGCTACGGTGGTGGCTACTACGACCGCACACTGGCCGCGTTGACACCGCGGCCACTGACCATCGGCGTCGCATTCGACATCTCGCGCATCGACACCATCCACCCACAGGTGCATGACATCGCGATGGATTTCATCGCCACACCCGGACAGCTCTACCAGGTCACCGCGACAGGACTGCAGGGCATCGATGCGGCGCAGGCGCGTGCCATTTTCAGCGCCTGGATGATCGCTCCGTCATCCGCTTGAAAGCAACTGGTTCAGCCGGGCGACAAATGTGCGCCGGCGTGCGCGGCATGGTAGGCGCCATCGCCGCGCCGCACAATGTGATCGGCCGGCAGTACGTCGCCCGGACGCAGTTCCGCTTGTGCACCGACACGGGCGTACACCGGCGCGAAATCGATCGTGGCCAGCTTGAGCAGGTCGTCCAGATGATTGAGCACAAAGTAGACCTCCTGGAAATCGTCGATGCGGTAATTCGTGCGCATGACCCGTTCCAGATCGAACCCGATGTGGTTTGGTGATGCACTCTCGAGTGAAAACACCGACTCGGTGTACGACGACGCGATGCCTGAGCCGTAGATGCGCATGCCGTCCTTTTGTTGCACCAAACCAAACTCGACGGTGTACCAGTAGACCCGTGCCAGGTTAGGCAACACGCCGAGCTGCTGCGCGCGCAGGCCACCGACACCATAGGCCTGCACAAAATCGGCGATCACCGGATTCATCAGCATCGGCACATGACCGAACACGTCGTGGAAGATATCGGGCTCTTCGATGTAGTCGAGCTGCTCGGTGCGGCGAATGAACTGCCCCGCCGGAAAGCGACGGTTGGCCAGATGCTCGAAGAAGACTTCGTCG
>JBKJRR010000190.1:0-12707 GCA_046594635.1 Burkholderiaceae bacterium | reverse complement strand
CATGGTCGAGCTGGGCGAGGTGGCGATCCAGTTCGGGTCGCTGGAAGAACTCAATGGCCTGATCGACAAGATCAGCCAGCACGCGACGCGTTGACGCGGCGCGATGGCCCTGCGCCTACCCTGGCCGCTGCCGGCGCTGTTGACCTGGGCCGCCAGCTGGGCCCTGTTTCTCGGCGCAACATGGCTGGGGCTGGCGTCGGGCAAGGCCCTGGTCATGGCGGTGCTCGCCGGTGTGCTGGTGAGTCTGGCCGGTGCCACCGTCTGGCGCCGGCTCATCATGGCGGCAGGTTTCCCGATGTCGCTGGTGGCCAGCGGTGCAGCGGTGGTGCCAGACAGCATCTGGCTGTTGCTGCTGGCGCTGCTGCTGTTGCTGTACCCGTTCAAAGCCTGGCGCGACGCGCCCTTGTTCCCCACGCCGTCGGGCGCACTCGACGGTTTGCCGGGCCATGTCTTGCTGCCCGGCGGTGCATGGGTGCTTGATGCGGGCTGTGGACTGGGGGATGGGTTGCGTGCTTTGCGTGCGGCATATCCACAGGCCCAGCTGCACGGGTTGGAGTGGAGCTGGCCGTTGCGGGCGGCCTGCGCGTTGCGCTGTCCCTGGGCCCGCGTGCGCCAGGGCGACATATGGCGTGCGCCATGGCATCCTTATGCGATGGTCTACCTGTTTCAGCGCCCCGAGAGCATGGGTCGGGCGGCAGCCAAGGCAGCTGCCGAGATGGTCGACGGCGCCTGGCTGGTCAGCCTGGAATTTCCGATCACGGGCCAGGCGCCTGACGTGCAATTGCAACTCGCTGACGGACGTGCCTTGTGGGCCTACAGGTTGCCATTTGACCGCAGCAACGTGGACCGCATGTATGCCGACAAGGCGTAACATCGGCTCGCTACCTCATCGCGGAGACAAAACTTGAGCCCCAACGTTCCCTCAACAGCTTCCTCCACCGACGAGGTCCGTGCCCCGGCGACCGACGCAGAACCACAGCCCAATGCAGGCTTCGCGGATACACCAGGCCGGCTGCTCGATGCGATAGTGCTGGCGATGGCGTCGATGGCGGAGCCGGGTGAAGCCGGACGCCATATCCAGCGCATCCAGCTGTACCTGCACGCACTTGCCGGGCAGCTGCGCAGCACGGCACCGGACACCCATCGGTGGAACGATGCGGATATTGACGCCATGATGCGGGGTGCCGCGTTACACGATATCGGTAATTCGGCGGTGCCGGATCGTATCCTGCTCAAACCGGGCGCACTGACCGCCGAGGAGTTCGAGGTGGTGCGCACGCACCCGGTCATCGGTCGCGACATCATTGACCAGATCCGGCGCAATGCGGGCGTGGAGTTGCCCTTCATGGGTTTTGCGCACCAGATCACCTACGGCCATCACGAGCGCTGGGACGGCTCGGGTTATCCGCAGGGAATCTCTGGCGAGAACATTCCGGCTCCTGCCCGACTGATGGCAATTGTCGATGCGTACGATGCGCTGACCAGCGACCGGGTTTACCGGGACGGCGTACCCCACGACAAGGCCGTGCAGCTGATTTTCCAGGAGCGGGGTGCCCAGTTCGCGCCCGACATGGTCGACGCCTTCATCGAAGTTCAGCACATGTTCAAGGACATTGCCCGGCAACATGCTGACACCGAAAACGATTTGCAGAAGAAGATGGAATACCTGGCCAACGCGATTGCCGAGAGTCCGTAAGCCGTCGGGCCGCTCCCAAGGCGCACATAACCGCAGCGCATGGCGCGGAGGTCAGCTTGTGAGCGCAGCGCCGGTCCGGCATGGTCGTCGCAAGTGGCAGGGTCCCCCTATGCAAGGGGGGATGACTTGAAATTGGGGTGGTGGTATCTTTGCGCATCGGTTGTCGCGCGCGCAAGCTGCAGGCACCCACCAAGGCGCGCCGTGGTTTCAATCTCCAGAGGAAGCATCTCGTGAATGTGTCGACCTACTTCCGCTGGCGGCCTGCGTTCTCCGCCTTGCCTGTCATGTCCCTGCCCGGTTGCGCAGCCCACGCGCAGACCATCGGGCGGGTAGGCCTGACCGATAACGATCTGAGCTGCCAGCAGGTCGTGACGCAGCAGGCGCAACAAGACGCGCAGCTCGCGCCACAGGCGCAGCGCCGCAAGGAACACCTGACCACCTTGTTCCTGTCCAAAGGCTGCAAGTTGGCCGACGTACAGAAGTAAGCGCTGCAGCGCGGCCTCCCGACCTGCAACGCAAGACATGCAACGCCAACTGCCCCCTGCCAATCTGTTCGATCGCGCGCTGGTGGTCGAAGACCTCGACGAACCGCGCCAGTGGCTGGCCGAGTTGTTGCCGCGTGCCCTTCCCGAGGTGCTGCAGGTCGACACCGCGTGCACGCTGGCCCAGGCGCGCGAACGCATGGCCGGCCATGCCTACGGGCTGGCCCTGGTCGACTGGGGACTGCCCGACGGCACCAGCGAGGAGCTGATCCACGAACTGGTGATGGCGCGGCCGGGTGCGGCGGTCATCGTGGCGACGATCCACGACAACGACACCCATGTGTTCCCGGCGTTGCGCGCCGGCGCCACCGGCTACATCCTGAAGTCGCAACCCAGCTCCGTCGTCGTGTCGCAACTCCAGCGCATCCGTCTGGGCGAGCCGGCCTTGTCGCCATCGATTGCACTGCGCATGTTGCAGCACTTTCGCGATCTGCCCGACGAATACCGCACCCGCTCCACCAACAGTTCGCCGATGCCGCTTGATCCGGCGCGTGGCTCCAACACCCCGCAGCGCCAGCTGACCGAGCGCGAGGTGGATGTGTTGCGCCTGATTGGCAAGGGTTACAAGGTTCCCGAGGCGGCCACGTTGCTGGGTATCAGCGCCCACACCGTCACCAGCTATGTGCGCGACATCTATCGCAAGCTCGATATCTCGTCGCGTGCCGAGGCAGCGGTGGAGGCGGCGCGCCGCGGCCTGGTCAGCTGATCCCCACGGCGCGAATGGGTGCGTCGATCGCGGTGCGGGCATATTTGCGCCGCTCCGGCCGCTGTGGTGGCGGGTCGATCGGCAGCATGAAGCGGATCTGGCAGCCTGGGTTGGCGCCGCTATGGCTGCCGGCGGAGATTTGCAATGTCGCGCCGATCTGCCGGGCCCGGTGATCCATGTTGCGCAGGCCGCGCTGGTGTGGCTGGGTCGCCTTGGGCGGCAAACCGCGGCCGTCATCGGCGAGCACGATCAGCAGCGAGGTCTGGCCTGGCTCGGTTAGCAACGTCGCCTGCAGCTTCAGATGGTGGGCGCCGGAGTGTTTGACCACATTGGTGGCGGCTTCTTGCAGGATGCGCATGATCTGCAGCAGCGCATCGCTGTCCAGGGCAATGTTGTCCAGTGCATCATCCAGCCGCCAGTGCAGTTGAACGCCCGCCGCACCCAGCCGGTTGTCCCAGCGGTTGCGCCAGGCTGCCAGGGCAGCAGACAGATCAGCGCCCATGTCGGCGCTGTCCATCATCATGCGCAACTCGTCGATACCGTCCTGCAGCGATTGCGCAATCTGGTCCCGGTCCAGGGCTGAGCGCTCGACACCGCGCAGTGCAGTCATCAGGTGCGCGCCCAGGCCGTCGTGCATGTCGCGCAACAGCCGCTCGCGCTCCTGCAGGCGGGCCGATGAAAGAGCGCCAGTCATTTCGGTCTTGCGCAACTGCAGATAGCTGTTTTCCAGCTCGGTTGACTTGCTGTGAATGCGTTGCTCCAGCTCCAGATTGACGTTTTCGGCCCGGTTCAGCGTGCGGATGATGTAGTCGCCGGACGTCAGTGCGTAAACGACCAGTACCAGCGTGAAACCCCAGAACAGGTAGCTCGGTCCGCTCGGGTCGATGTGGCCGGTGACCAGCGCCATGTCGTGCAGCGCGCTGCCGATCAACGCGAAATAGGCGCCGATGGTGGCCATGCGGTGGGGCCGCCTCAGCCGGACCCTCCCCGTCCAGATCCATACGATCGTCGCCAATGACAGACCCGCGGCCCAGATCTGCGCATAGGCCCGCGCCAGCATCGCGCCACGGTCCAGCCAAATGCTCAGCACCAGCACCAGCGTGGTGCTGACGAAGGCGAACCACAGCGCCCGATGGGGCCAGACACGCCAGTAGGTACCGGTGGGCGAAGGTCCATCGTGGCGGCGTTGCATCTCGTTGTCGAGCGTGGCGGCACACAAGGTGATGGCGGTCAGAAAGATGTTGTACGGGTTGAACTGTTCGAACCACAGCGCCGGCATATGGACCGTGGCGTCGAAAAAGGCCAGTGCCCGCACACTCCAGAACAGGCAGGCCAGCGTCATCCAGAAAAACCCCAGGTCGTGGCGGCGCTGAAGCCATAACACGCCGGCGATCAGTGCAAGCACCAGCATCACCCCTGCGGCAGCTGCGGTGAATCCGACCACGGAATCGACATGGGCTGCTGCGATCGGCAACAACGCATTGGTCGGGCCGATCGCCAGATGCATCAGGCCGGACGGTATGTAGGGCAAGGTCAGCAGTGTGATGACGGCCTTGTCTGCGTTTTGCGGAAGGGCCAGCAACGCGGGAATGCGGCCGTTATGAACCGTGTCCTGCGGGCTTGCTGTCTCGGTCACCTGACTGGCGGAATGGCCGAACCAGCGATGCGCCATCACCGATGTCAGGCCGCGATCCTGGATGCGGATCGTGTATGGCGCACCGACTCGGTACAGCGAAATCACCGCGCTGAGCGAGCCCGCGCAGGCCGACACATCGATCTCGTATTGGAGTCGGATTTGCTGGTTGCGCCACGCCATGGGCAACTGGTCGGGCAGGGTGACCATGGCATCTGCCAGTGTTTCGGCTCCCCGTGTCGCGATGCGCCGCGCCTGTGTGATCGGTTGGCTCTGGGTGCAGGTGTCGACAGAGACCGGCGCCTGGGCCTGGGCCGGCACCGTCCAGCAGCTCAGCGCCAGCAGCCAGCAAAAGGGCCACATCCATAACACGCACCTTTGGCGGGGCGTTGACCGCGCCCAATCCGCCGAAGGCCTGGCACGCGCGAACCGCATGGGTTCCCTTGCGGGTCTACCAGGCGAAGATCTTGCCCGGGTTCATGATGTTGTCGGGATCGAGTGCGTGCTTGATGGTGCGCATCATGTCGACCGCGCCAACGCCGGCCTCGGTGACCAGGAAGTCCATCTTGTGCAGGCCCACACCATGCTCGCCGGTGCAGGTGCCTTCGAGTTGCAGCGCGCGCGACACCAGCTGGTGGTTCAGCTGCTCGGCGGCAACCCGCTCTTCGGGCCGGGCCGGGTCCAGCAGATAGCCGAAGTGAAAGTTGCCGTCGCCGACATGGCCTACGAGAAAATACGGAATGCCCGAGGCGTCGGCCTCGGCTACCGAGTCGAGCAGGCAGTCGGCCAGGCGCGAGATCGGTACGCAGGTGTCGGTGGAAATCACCTTGCAGCCCGGGCGTGACTGCACCGCCGCGAAATACGCGTTGTGTCGCGCCGTCCACAAGCGCGTGCGCTCCTCTGGCGTACTGGCCCATTCAAACGCATTGCCGCCGAATTCGCTGGCGATCTCCTGCACGGTTTCGGCCTGTTCCTTGACACCGCTGGGCGAGCCGTGGAATTCCATCAACAACATCGGCTCTTCGCGCAGGCCGAGCTTGGAGTGTGCATTGACCATGCGCACCGAGTTGTGATCGATCAGCTCCACGCGCGCGATGGGTACTCCCATCTGGATCACCTGGATCGTCGTGCGCACGGCCGCCTCGATGCTGGGGAACGAGCAGATCGCAGCCGACACCGCCTCGGGCAGCGGGTAGATGCGCAAGGTGATCTCGGTGATGACGCCCAGTGTGCCTTCGCTGCCCACCATCAGGCGGGTCAGGTCGTAGCCGGCCGAGGACTTCTTGGCGCGGGTGCCGGTACGGATCACCTCGCCGCTGGCGGTCACCACCTCCAAGCCCAGTACGTTCTCGCGCATGGTGCCGTAGCGCACCGCGTTCGTGCCGCTGGCACGGGTCGCGCTCATGCCACCGATGGTGGCGTCGGCACCCGGATCAATCGGAAAAAACAGACCGGTACTCTTGATGTCCTCGTTGAGCTGTTTGCGGGTCACGCCGGCTTGCACCGTCACGGTCAGGTCTTCGGCGTTGATGGACACCACCTTGTTCATGCGCCCCATGTCGATGCTGATGCCACCCTGTACGGCCAGCAGGTGGCCTTCAAGCGATGAGCCGACACCGAAGGGAATGACGGGCACCTTGTACCGGGCGGCCAGGCTTACCACCTCGGCCACGTCGGTCGTGTTTTCGGCAAATACCACGGCTGCCGGTGGCGGTGCGTCGAACGAGGACTCATCGCGTCCGTGTTGCTCGCGCACCACCATGGCGGTCGAGCAGCGGTTGTCGAAGCGGGCCTTGAGTGCGTCGATCAATGCGGCCGGAACCTCGCGCTGGTTGATCTCGGGCAACAGGTGGTTTTTCGAGGCAGGTGCGTTCATCGCAGGGGTCTCCTTGAGCAGTCGGCCAGTGTACGCCGAGCCGACCGGATCTGCGGTGGGCGGTGGGCCGTTTCCAGTTGATGGTAAGCCATTGCCCAGGCCACGGCCCGGGCAATGGCCATGGTGCGTCAGCTGGCGGAAAAGCCTGGTGCGCCGATGGCGAATGCGTACCTTGCCACAGCCGGCTTTCGGATCGGAGCGCAACGACGGGTCTTGCGAGGACTTTGACATCCGCGAGCCGGACTGCCGCGACAATCGGGCGCAACAGGAGGCAGACACCATGGGTAAACGATTGACACAGATCGCCACGCGGACCGGCGACGATGGAACCACCGGACTGGGTGACAACACGCGGGTTGCCAAGAGCGACCTGCGTGTGCACGCCATGGGCGATGTGGACGAACTCAATTCAAATATTGGCGTGTTGTTGTGCGAGGACATGCCGGTCGGCGTACGCGCGCTGCTGGTCGAGGTCCAGCACCAGTTGTTCAATCTGGGCGGCGAGTTGTCGATTCCGGGATTCGAGCTGCTCAAGCCCGAAGCCTTGTTGGTGCTCGACCAGGCGCTGGCCGAGCACAACGATGCCTTGCCCCGATTGGAAGAGTTCATCCTGCCGGCCGGCACCCGGGCTGCGTCGTTGGCCCATGTCTGCCGCACCGTGGCGCGGCGCGCCGAACGTGCGGTGATCGCCTTGCAAGGGCGCGACGATCTCAAGCCCACGCCGCGCCAGTACCTGAACCGCCTGAGCGACCTGATGTTCGTGCTGTCGCGGGTGCTCAACCGCCACCGTACGGACGGCACGGTAGGCGACGACGTGTACTGGAAAAGCGAACGGTTGGCGCGTGGCGAGGCGCAGGACGACTGAGCCCGAGCATCCGCAGATGCTTTGCTTTGCGGGTCCTGTCGATTGATTTTTGCGCTCTGAGGTCCGCGGCCGGTTGACGTCGTCGTGGGGGCCGGCCTCAGACCTTGAACATGCCGTCAAGTGAACGGTCCCAGGCGAAGCCGGGAAACAGTGCGTCAATCGAGTCAGGTGCCAGACCCTGTGTGGCGCGCAGCACCTGGGCCAGCACCGCGCGGTAGTCGTTGCGCACTGGCAGGTCGCGTCCCTCATGCAGGTTGCCGCTGGCCAGGCCGTCCCAGGCACCGTGCCAACGCCCACCCTGTACACGCGAACCCATCATCCACATTGCGTTGCCGTGGCCGTGGTCGGTGCCGCGGCTGCCGTTCTCCGCGCAGGTACGGCCGAACTCGCTGGCCACGACGATGACGTCATCGGGTCGCGAAAAATCTCGTCGCAGTTGCGCCAACGCATCGGCCAGCCCGGCCAGATTGTTGGCCATCTGACCGCTGACCTGACCCTGGTTGGCATGGGTGTCCCAGCCACCGGCGGACAAGAAGCCCAGTCGCAGGTCGGGTTCTGCACGCATCAGCGTGGCCAGATGGCGGGCGTCCAGGACCAGGCCTCTGGCGGGCCCGGCTCCATTGTTGGCCGCCTGCATCTCGGTGGCCGTCATGTCCGGCGTTGCGGCCATGTCGGTGCGCAGCGTCTCGGCGGTCTGCATACGACTTTGCGCGCCGGCGCGGAAGTTACGCGACAAGGCGTCGTCGCCCGCGTACAGATTCAGCATCGCCTGGCGCGCCCGGTCGTTCGCCAGCGCGCCGCTGCGCGTGGCGGCCGGGCCCCGCGGTACCAGATGCACCGGCGCCTTGCCGGCCAGGATGGCCGGGTTGGCCTCGCCGACCCCTACGGCGGCGACCCGTTGCGCGGATGCGGAGGGCAAGTCTTCCGTCAGGCCTGCCAGCCGATTCATCCAGCCAGCCGCGCTGGTGCTCTTGCCTGGAATGCCGGACTCGAAGTGGTATTGCGCGTCAAAGTGCGAGCGTGTCGGATTGGGTGAACCAGCCGCCGGCACAAACGCCATCACACCTTGGTGCCACAAGGGCAAGAGCGCTGCCATGGCTGGATGCAGGGCGAATTGGTCGTCGAGTTTCAATGCGCTCTGCGCGGTGCCATCGGGCGCGGCGATGGCGATGTTCGGCCTGCGGTTGTAGTACTCCGGGTCGGTATAGGGTACCAGCGCAGAGAGCCCGTCATAGGCGCCGCGCAGCATCACCAGCACCAGTCGTCCGCTGGTGATGCTGCGGCGGCCCTGTACCGGTGCCTGGGCAAACGCCATCGGCGCAGCCCAGGCAGCGGTAAGCCCTGCAAGCCCTTGCAGCAGCTGGCGACGGGCGAGACCCAAGGGATCGGACAAATGCGGCATGCCGGGCTCCTACTTGACCATGAAATCGGGACTGGACAGCATCAGACCGGCCCTCAACGCTGGGGGTGACTGGGCAATGGTGTCCAATGTGGCCGCTGAAAGATAAGGCCGCAGAAATGCGGGCTCCGGGCTCTGGCGTGCCAACGCCAGAGCGAAATCGGCGCGGCGTGTCAGCGCCTCGGGCACCATCCAGGTGGCGGCGTCGAAGCGGTAGCCGTCAGGGGTTTGCCAGCTGTGCATCGGTTGCCCGACCTCGTTCAGGAACGCCAGCGTCAGGCCGATGCGGCGCCGGTCTGGCGGTGTCCCGACCGATTCGCCCATGCTGTCTTGCACGGCAGTCAGGCTGGACACGGCGAAGTCCAGCGGTGTCTTGAACAAACGGTTTTCGCGGGCCCAGAAGTCGGGTGATTGCAGCAGACTGCGCATGACTTGCCGCAGGTCGCCCTGGGTGTCAACAAAGGTTTGCGCCAGCTGCTGCACCAAGGCCGGTGTCGGTGCGTCGCACACGAAATATTGCGCCAGCCGGGTGCATACGCGCCGCGCGGTGGACGGATGGCGCGCCAGCATGCGGATCGCCTCCTCACCTTCGCGCGCGCCGCCGCCGAGCGGGCCGCGCGGGAAATCCTGACCCAGCCATCGCTTGCTGCCGCTGTCGTGCAGCAGCGTGATGAACTGGAAGCCATCGGCGCCGCGCGGCGCCACAGTCCAACCTGTCAAGATGCGGGCCAGTTCGCGCACATCGGTCTGTGTATACCCGCCATCAACGCCCAGCGTATGCAGCTCCATCAACTCGCGCGCGTAGTTTTCGTTCAGGCCGCGGGCTCTGCCGTCTCGCCCGCGCGTGCCATCGGCCACGCTCTGGAACTGGTCGAGGTAGAACATCATCGCCGGGTGGCGTGCGCTGGCAAGCAGCAGGTCCTCGAATTTGCCCAGTGCATGGGCCCGTGCCACGTTCACGGCGTAATGGCCGACGAAAGGGCGCACCGGGCCCTTGCGCGCATACACGTTGAAATGGTTGAACCAGAACTCGGTCAGGCGCGCCAGCAAGGGGTTTTCCAGCTCTGGCTGGCTGGCGCTGTACAGCCGCCAGGCGGCGGCCTGCTGCAACATCGCGAGGTTGAAATAACGTGGCCCCATGTCCGTCAGGAACTGCTGACGCAGCCGGGTCTGCATCGCCGGGTTGGCCTCGTCCGGCGCATCTGTGCGGATCTCGCGGATCGCTTCGCGCTCCCTGCGCGCGCCCTCAAACAGCACAGGCAGGGGTGCGTTGAAACCCATCAATTCGGGAGGCAAAGCCGGTGACTGGCGGGCTGCGGCGTGGGCGACATCCACTTGCTGCAAAGCCCAGGCCTGTGCCGATGCCAGGTCGTGCACGCCAAACGTCAGTTGCGCGGTCGGACCGTAGCCCACCCGCGACAGGGCGCGCCACGCTGCTGCATGGGGGCTCAGTGGTGTCGCTGCGCTCACCGCTGCCGCGGCATGCAGTTGATGATGACTGACGGGCCACGCGACAGTGGCGGTCAGGGCCTTGAGTACGGCGCGTCGGCGCAGGGAAGGCATGGCAGGTACTCCGTGTTTCATCATGGACGTCTACTCCCGATCGCGGTGGCCACGCTGGCGCCGGATGCCATATTCCAACGCAAAAACGCCGGTGCGGGGTGACCCGGTGCCGGCGCTTTACAAAACATTACCCGCCCGTTCGGGGTGCCAGCACTGCCATTGTGATGCGCGATACGCAGGTCATGTCGCCGGCGTCGTTGCGCATGTCGATCTGCCACACCTGCGTGGTGCGCCCGATGTGGACCGGACGGGTGATGCCGGTCACCCAGCCGGCGGTCGCGCCCTTGAGGTGGTTGGCATTGATGTCCAGTCCCACGCTGCGGTACCCCTGCGGCGCCGCATAGGCCGCGCCACACGAGCCGAGTGTCTCGGCCAGCACCACCGACACACCACCATGCAAAAGGCCATAAGGCTGGCGCGTGCGTTTGTCGACCGGTATGCGCCCGCGGATGAAGTCATCACCGACCTCCAGGAACTCCATGCCCAACCATGCGACGGCGGTGTCAATGTGATTGGCGGTGAGGATGTCGACTGAGATGTCTTGCTTCCAGATGCGCATGATGGGTACGAGGTTAGGGTTACAACGTGGGACCAAACAACTATAGCCAGACAGCATGTGTAGCGCGGCAAATAGCAAAAACCCGGCGCCGACACAGGCCATGCATAGGTCGGACTGCGATCCGACGGTGAAAGATCCCACAGGTATTATTCGCGCAATCCGCCGCTGTCGCGCAGCAGGTCTTTGTAGAGCATCCGGGTTCTTTTTGTTCCACTTCGGATGATGGCCACCCATCGGAGTATGGTTCGGGTCTGACCAATCAATTCAAGAGGGCAAACATGGGCAAACAGGCATTTGAAGCAGCCGGTGTGCGTGCCGGCGCTGGTGAACGCGCATCGACCGTGCTGGAACTGTCGTTCGCAGGCTCCGCATTGCGTATGCCCTTGTTCGTGCTCAATGGCGCGCACGAGGGGCCTACGGTGGTCATCACGGCGGGCATCCACGGCTCGGAATACGTCGGGATCGAGACCGCCTACCGGTTCGCACTGCAAACCGACCCAAGCGAACTGAAGGGACAGGTCCTGGTGGCTCCGATCTCGAGCATGAACGCATTCGCCAGCCGATCCATCTACCTGTGCCCGCCAGATGACAAGAACCTGAACCGCATGTTCCCGGGCAAGGCCGATGGCAGCTTCGCCGAACAACTAGCCTGCTGGATCCACCGCAACCTGATATTGCGAGCCGACTATTACATCGACCTGCACGGCGGCGACATGAACGAGGCGCTGGTGCCGTTCTCGATCATCCGGCGCAGCGGCAACGCCGACCTCGACGCACGGTCGCTGGCATTGGCCCAGGCATTCGGTCTGCCCCACATCGTTCGCACCACCGGCAACGGCCAGACCAACAGTGCCGCGGTGGCAAGTGGCATACCTTCGGTGCTGGCCGAAGTCGGTGGACAAGGCGTGTGGAGCGAGGACCAGGTGGGCCACATGGGTGACGGACTGCGCCGCGCGGTTGTACACGCCGGCGTATTGCCGCCGTTGACCGGGCAAATGGAGCCGGCAACACGGTTGGTCGAATCGATGGTCTGGATGCGCTCGTCCCATGACGGCTTGTTCTACCCTGCCGTGGCGGTTGGCGATACGGTGAAGCAGGGCCAGAACCTCGGCCGCGTGGCGGACTTCCTGGGCCAGACCGCCGAAACACTGATCGCCCCGGCCAGTGGCGTCGTGCTGTTTCTTGTCACCACGCTGGCCATGAACAATGGCGACCCGTTGCTGGCAATCGGCGCATGAGCAGGTATTTGTCGAGAACCACAGCGATATTCTCTTTGCGAAATTCGACGAGCCTGGCCCGGAAACCGCCGCCTGCATGGCGGTGATGGCCGACCGTGTCCGCCGCGAGTGAGATTTGCCGATCGGCATCAATGTGTTGGCCAACGGCGCTGTTCAGGGACTGGCAGTCGCCAGACCGGCCGCAATGGCGTTCGTGCAGGTCAACCAATGGGCCAACGATGTGTTGATATTCGCCGACGTGCATGTCAAGCACGATGCCCATGCCATCGTCGCCGACCGCACATTGCAGGAACTGGCACGTGATGCAGAGTTCTTCGACGCCGACGCCGTGATCGTCACTGGCCAGAGCGCTCAAGCATGACGGCGGTTGGTGGAATGCGGTCGACCCGTCGGCGGCAGTGGATGATGCGTTTTCGCAGGGACTGCGAAGGCCTGCGGGGCGTTTCAGGCCAGCCTGAACAGCGCGATCGGCCCGTTGCGTCCCTTCACCGCGACGGCGCCGATCGACGCCGCATCCCCCGCGCCGTTGCCCGCCGCAGCGAGCACCTCGCCAGAGGCGAGGATCTGCGCGCCATGATCCTTGGTGAGCTGTTCGATACGCGCCGCGAGGATCACGACGTTGCCGGTAAT
>JBKJRR010000182.1:0-4036 GCA_046594635.1 Burkholderiaceae bacterium | reverse complement strand
ACGTTGCGCACCACCACATCTTCTGGGCGGATGGCCAACGTGACATCGTTGCCCGGCCCGGGCTGGATGTCCAGCTCGCAGGCCAGATCGATGGAGCCAAAACGCACGACTCCAGGGCGCAGCACCACGGCCGGCAGGAAGTTGGTGGTGCCCACGAAATCTGCGACAAACGCGGTCTGCGGTTTGCGGTAAACCTCCAGCGGTGTACCCACCTGCTCAATCACACCTTCGTTCATCACCACGATCCGGTCGGCCATGGTGAGAGCCTCTTCCTGGTCGTGGGTCACCATGATGGTGGTCACGCCCAGGCGCTTGTGCAAATGGCGGATTTCCTGGCGCAGGTAGGCACGCACCCGCGCATCCAGCGCGCTGAGTGGTTCGTCCAGCAGCAGCAATCCGGGCGACAAGGCCAGCGCACGGGCCAAAGCCACACGCTGCTGCATGCCGCCCGAGAGCTGGGCCGGGTATTTGGGCCCGGAATCGGGCAAGCCCACCAGACGCAGCAGGTCGGCGACCCGGGTGGCGATTTCCACCTTGGCCATGCGCCGGCTGACCAGCCCGTATCCGACGTTCTCGGCCACGGTCAGGTTCGGGAACAAGGCGTAGGACTGGAAAACGATGCCGAAGTCGCGTTGCGACGCCGGCAGATTGGAGATCTCACGGTCCGCCTGGAAAATACGGCCGGAGGTTTGGGTCTCAAGTCCGGCGATCGCCCGCAACAAGGTGGTCTTGCCGCAGCCCGATGGACCCAGAAAGCATACGAACTCGCCTGCAAACACATCCAGGGAGAGTTCCTTGAGCGCCCAGAAGCTGCCGAATTGCTTCGTCAGGTTCTCGATCCGCAGATAGGATTGCGGTGGCGGCGGGGCGTCTTTTTCTTGCATGCGCGTGCGCGGACCACAACACCCGATCCGGGGATCAGGCGTTGCTCCCGACAGGTGTCAAGGGATCGGGAGAAATAGCTGGCTTATTTCGGTGCCGACTTGCCGTCGTAACGCTTGGTCCATTCGGCCAGGATGCGCGCACGGTCGTTACCCATCTTGGCCAGATCGATCTTGACCATGGCGGCATCGGCGCTTGGCGGATAGTTCGGCGGCGCGGGGTTCATGCCGGGGTAGCCGACGATGGCGTAGTACTTGCCATACATCTCGTAGGCGCCTTTGCTGATCGCGAAGTCAGCGACCTTCTGTGCCGCCGCCATATTTTTGGTGCCCTTGACGATGGCCGTGGCTTCCATGTCCCACGGTGCGCCTTCCTTGGCCAGAATGATGTCAATTGGCGCGCCAGCAGTTTTTTCCTTCGCGCCCCGCATGTCGAAGCCGATGCCGATGACGCGCTCACCCTTGGCCGCCTGCACGCAGGGTGCCGAGCCAGAGTGGGTATAGACCGCGACATTTTGGTGCAGCTTGTCCATGAATTCCCAGCCGCCTTTTTCACCCATGATCTGCAACCAGGCATAAACCGCCTGGTAACCGGTACCCGACGAGGCCGGGTTCGGCATCACGATGGCGTCCTTGTAGACCGGGTTGGTCAGGTCGGCCCAGGATGCCGGCTTGGGCATGTTCTTCTTGCCACCTTCAATGGTGTTGAAGCACATCACGGCCAGCCAGGCATCCATGCCGGTCCACATGGCAGGGTTCTTGTCGCTGCGGAACACCGGCTTGATCTTGTCCATGTCCTTGGGTGTGTAGCCCTGCAGCATGCCCATGGACTCGAACAAGGCGATGCTCGAAGCGCCCAGGCCCCAGATCACGTCAGCGCGCGGATTGTCTTTTTCGGCCAGCAGACGCGCGGTGATGACACCGGTGGAGTCGCGCACCCAGGCAATTTCCACGTCGGTGTTGGCCGCCTCGAATGCCGTCTTGTAAGGGCCGAGCTGGTCGTTTTCCAGCGCCGTATAGACGGTTATCTTCGTTTTTTGTGCCAGGGCCGGAACAGCCATCAGCGCGGAGACCGCAACAACGGCCACTCCCTGCAGCAGCTTGCGGATGGTAGGTTTGAACATGGTGAGAACTCCTATGGCAAAACGGTTGAAGGTCCCCGGTCGGGCCGGTACTGATGAAGCACTTTACGTACGCATGGTGACAGAACTGTTACATCTGCCGTTGTCGGCACAGTGTCATGGCAATGATTCAGATTGTCAACAATTTACAAAATACTGTTTACATACGACTTCTGTGCGCCGCTCTGACCCTTACCATGCAACAGGATAAGTGGGGACGCCGGATTACAAGGCAGGACTTACCCGTACGGCGTCACGCGAAAACAGGCGCGTCCCTATGCGTTTGCAACAAGCATGCCTGAAACACCCGCGCCGAACGGGACGGCTCCGGCGAGCGCCGCAATATCGCCAGGAACTGGCAGGCGTAGCGAAACAGGGCCGGATGCAGCGCGCGCATCTGCCCGGCGCGTACGAACAGCTCCGCATAGTGATCCGGCAGAAAACCGAGAAACCGGCCAGACAGGATCAAGGTGGCGATAGCCTCCTGATCGAACGCCGTGGCCTGGCGCGACAGCCGCATCTGCTGGCTGATTTCCATGTTCGGAGAATGGTACCCCAGGCCGGCAAACCGGTGCTTCTCCAGTGCGTCCCAACCCATGGCGGCGTCCTGAGCACCAAACAAGACGTGGGACGCACCGCAATACAGCAGCATGGTCTCATCGAACAACACGTCGTAGCTCAGACTGTCGGAGCGCCGATGACCCGGAATCACGCCGACCTGGAACTGCCCGTCAATGACGCCGCGCTCGATCGCATTGATCGGCGCCACATGCAGATTGAGCGACACGTCTGGTGCCTGCTCGCAAAACAGGGCGATCGCCGCGCCGATGTGGGCCGCCGGATTGCTCGCCGTCTTGTCGAATAACGCCACATGCAGTTGCCCGCCCAGACGCTTGTGGATCGAGTCCACACTGGCGCGAAACGCCTCGGTCGACGCCAGCAGGCGGATGGTTTCGGCATAGATCTGTTCACCTTCGGCCGTCAGTGCAAAGCCGCCGCGACCGCGCCGGCACAGCGTCATGCCGAGCCTGACCTCGAGGTCCTTGACATGACGGCTGATGGTGGACGTGCCGATGTTGAGCTCGAGTTCGGCCGCTGCCATGCCGCCGCAATCGACCACGGTCTTGAACACGCGCAGCAGGCGCAAATCCATATCGCCCAGCTGCCCCAACACCGCATGGCTTTTTACTTGCATAATTTGGCAACTGAAGGGTGATATTTAGACATTCATAAGAGTAACAGAGCCGGCCACAATCCGTCATCTTCCCGCCGCACTTGTGCCAGTTTTCCTGTTGTTCTTCTTTTGTATTTGCCGGAGAAACCACGATGAATCTCAACGACGCCCAGCACCTCGCGCCCGCACCCCGCACCGATGCCGCATGGCTAGAGCCCCATTGGATGCCCTACACCGGCAACCGCGACTTCAAGGCCAATCCGCGCATGATGGTCAGCGCCCAGGGCTGTTACTACACCGACATCAACGGGCGCAAGATCCTGGACGGCTTGTCGGGCCTGTGGTGCTGCGGCCTGGGCCACGGTCGACGCGAGATCACCGAGGCGGTGAGCCGCCAGATCGCCACGCTCGACTACTCGCCAGCGTTCCAGTACGGCCACCCGCTGTCGTTCGAGCTGGCCAACAAGATCAAGGATCTGACCCCCGAGGGCCTGGATTACGTGTTCTTCACCGGCTCGGGATCGGAGAGCGCCGACACCTCGCTGAAGATGGCACGTGCCTACTGGCGCACCAAGGGCCAGGCCAGCAAGACCCGCTTCATCGGTCGCGAGAAGGGTTACCACGGCGTGAACTTCGGCGGCATCTCGGTCGGCGGCATCGTGGCCAACCGCAAGGCTTACGGACAGGCGATCGAAGCCGACCATATGCCCCACACCATGCTGGTGGGAATGCGTTCACACGCGGCATGGCCGCCACCGGCGCAGAACTGGCCAACGACCTGCTCAAGCTGATTGCGTTGCATGACGCGTCCAATATCGCAGCCGTGATCGTCGAGCCGTTCTCGGGTTCGGCTGGCGTGA
>JBKJRR010000081.1:0-30248 GCA_046594635.1 Burkholderiaceae bacterium | reverse complement strand
TGCCCTTCATCGAGGGCCAGGTGATGAAGGGCATCTATCTGACCTCGACCATCCTGTCGATGATCTTTACGCTGGGCGATTTCAACAGCGTGTACCTGCTCACCGGCGGCGGACCTGCCGATCTGACCCATGTGCTGGCCACGTTGGGTATCCGCTATCTTCGGCTCGACCAGATCGAACTGGCCATGGCTAGCATCGTCGTGGCGCTGCCGTTCATGTTGCCGCTGGTGTTCATCATGATGAAGAGGTTGTCCAAATGAGCAAACGCTGGTCCTGGCGCAAAGTCTCGGCAGAGGCGCAACTGCTGCTGGTCGGCATTCCGGTCGTGTTGTGGACACTGTTGCCGGTCTACCACCTGTTCCTGTTCGCCATCTCGCCACGCGACACGGCAACCAAGGGCAAACTGTGGCCAGATCATCCCACGCTGCAGAACTTCGAGATCGTGTTCGGGCAGAAGCACTTCTACCTGAGCCATTTCTGGCAGCAGCTTGGAAACTCGCTGTTGATCTCGGTCACCACCGGAGTGCTCACACTGCTGGTGGCAACCACGGCGGCGTTCTCGATCAGCCGGCTGAAAGTGCGCGGTGGCCGTACCGTCATGAACCTGGCCTTGTTCACCTACTTCATTCCGGCCGCGTTCCTGGCGGTGCCAATGTACAAGACCATGTCCAACTACGGTCTGCTCAACAATCGCTGGTCGTTGATACTGGCCATGGTCACCATCGCCTCGCCCTACTGCATATGGGTGCTAAAGCAGGCGTCCGACAAGTTGCCGTGGGAACTTGACGAAGCCGCCCGCATCGATGGCGCCAGCCCGATGCAGCTGTTTCGCCTGGTTTACGTGCCGCTGATGGTGCCGTCGCTGGTCGCGGTGGGCACCTATGCCTTGCTGCTGGCCTGGAACGAATATCTGTACGGCTTCCTGCTACTGTCCAAGGAGACCGACCTGCCGCTGGCAGTGGCGCTGGGCAACTTCCTGTCTGCAGACGATTCGCCATGGGAACTGCTGATGGCAACCGGCTTTATCTATGCCCTGCCACCCGCGGCGATTTATTACGCATTCAAGCGCTACATGGTGTCCGGCCTGACCGCTGGCGCTGTCAAGAGTTGACCCGGCAGTCTCACCGCTGGTGCAATCTGCAAGATCCGAACTTTGTGAACTGGGACCATCATGGCATCTGTATCGTTTAGCAAGATCGAGAAAAATTTCGGCAAGGTAAAAGTCCTGCACGGCATCAGCTTCGATATCGCCGATGGCGAATTCGTCGTGTTGGTCGGACCATCGGGTTGCGGCAAATCAACCTTGCTGCGCATGCTGGCAGGCCTGGAAGAAATCACTGGCGGCGATATCTCGATCGACGACAAGGTCATCAATGATCTGGATTCCAAGGACCGCGATATCGCCATGGTGTTCCAGAGTTACGCGCTGTACCCGCACATGACGGTGGGCGAGAACATGGCTTTCAGTCTGAAGTTGCGCAAGGCCGACGCTGCCTTGACGATCAAACGGGTCACAGACGCGGCCAAGATCCTGAATCTGGACAAGCTGCTGGACCGCTACCCGCGCGAACTTTCGGGCGGCCAGCGCCAGCGGGTGGCGATGGGTCGCGCCATCGTGCGCGATCCCAAGGTGTTCCTGTTCGACGAACCCCTGTCCAATCTTGACGCCAAGCTTCGTGTGGCCATGCGCGCGGAGATCAAGTCGCTGCATCAGCGGCTCAAGACCACGACGGTGTATGTGACGCACGACCAGATCGAAGCCATGACCATGGCTGATCGCATCGTCGTGATGCACGACGGCATCATTGAGCAGATCGGCACGCCACTTGAATTGTTCGACCGACCCGGCAACCTGTTCGTGGCGCAGTTCATCGGCTCGCCGGCCATGAACGTGTTCGATGGCAGCTTGCGCCGCGATGGCGCGCGTGCCTGGGTCGAGTCGCAAGGGCAGCAATGGCCGGTGATCGACGCACGCTCCGGTAAGGACAAACAGCAAGTGCATTACGGCATCCGGCCCGGAGACATTGTCATGGGCGCGCCTGGCTCGGGCATTGACGCGGTGGTGGAGGTGGTGGAGCCCACCGGCGCCGAGACCGAGATCATCGTCAAGGTCGGCGAGACCGCGTTTACCGTGGTCCTGCACGGACGCACCGATGTGAAGCCCGATCAACCGGTGGGTTTGCAGATTGCCGTTGACAAGGTCCATCTGTTCGACAAGTCCAGCGGCATTCGACTGGACTGAGCGCAGGCTCGATTCCTGATGCACAGGCTACAGGCCACAAGACCGCCGTTGGTGGTGGTCATGGGGGTGTCGGGTTGCGGCAAGAGTACGGTCGGCCAGCTGCTGGCCAACGCGTTGGATGCAACGTATATCGAGGGCGACGACTTGCACTCGCAGGAAAACGTCGAACGCATGCGCGCGGGCATCGCGCTCAACGATGCGCAGCGGCGCGACTGGCTGCAGGCGCTTGCCAGTCATCTGGCGGTGGCGCACGACCAGGGCCGCCCGCTGGTGGTCTCCTGTTCCGCGCTCAAGCGGATCTACCGCGATCTGCTGCGCGGTGGCGCGCCGGAGCTGCGTCTGGTGCATCTGCATGGAACGCGCGACATGCTCGCGGCGCGCAGCGCACAGCGCGAGGGCCACTACATGCCGGTGTCGCTGCTCGACAGCCAGATCGCGACGCTCGAGCCTCCAGGAGCTGATGAAAACGTACTGACGTTCGATGTGACGCAAGCGCCACAGGATATCGTGCAGCAAACGGTGGCCGCCCTGGTAGAGAGCGGGGCGTTGCCAGTCGTCCCGCATTGATATTTCGCCACATTGCCCAGGAGTTCCATGCTTGCCTTTACCAAAGTTATTCTTTTCACTGACACCGATGGCGTGGCCCGGTTCCGGGAGGAAGTGATCCCGCTCGCGCAAGGTACGCCGCAGGCGATGTTGTCCGAGGTGTTTGCCAGTGGCGGCTTTCAGCTGCGCCATAGCCCGGTCGGATTCCGCAGCCAGTTCCATTGCACGGTCACCACACAGTGGCTGTTCGTGCTGGGTGGTCAGATGGAGATCGGTCTGCAGGACGGATCATCGCGGCTGTTCGGCCCCGGTGAGCATTTCTATTCTGCCGACGTATTGCCGCAGGGCGCGACTTTCGATGCCAAGGTGCATGGTCACTGGAGCCAGCAAGTGGGCCCCGAACCTTTGGTGACGTTGTTCGTGCGTGCCTGAAACCCGAGGCCGTGCAACTTGGCCGCACCCGCTCAATCAAAGGGAGGACAACATGGCTGATTTGAGCGCCGCTGAGGCGAGCCAGTACCGCGAAACGGGATACCTGATTCCGTCGTTTCGACTGCCCGAAAATCGGGTGCAGCAATTGCGTGTATCGCTTGAGCGACTGATTCGCGAAAACCCTGGCGTGCGCCCCGAGAAGCTGGTCAGTGCCCACGTGGTGGGTCACAACGGCGCGCCCAATGTCGATGGCGTGCGGGGTCACCAGGACTTCCTGGATCTGGCCAACGACCCCGACATTCTCGACCTGGTCGAGCAGGTCATCGGGCCCGACATCATCCTGTGGGGTTGCCATGTTTTTTGCAAGCCCGCAGGCGACGGTCTTGAGACGCCTTGGCACCAGGATGGCCACTACTGGCCGATCCGTCCGCTGGACAACTGCACGGTCTGGGTGGCACTCGATCCTTCGACCACGGAGAACGGTTGTCTGCGCGTGATACCGGGCTCGCACGCGGCGCGCCAGTGCCATCCGCATCTGCATGAAGACCGTGCCGATCTGGTGCTGCAGCAGCGCGCCGACGAGTCCACATTCGATGTGTCGGCGGCGGTGGATCTGGAACTTCAGCCCGGTCAGATGTCGATGCATGATGTCTACATGATTCACGGTGCGCGGGTCAATCACTCGACCCAGCGTCGCACCGGTGTGGCCCTGCGTTACATGCCGGGCACGTCGGTGTTCGAGCGCGACCTCAATCCGGTGGATGGCAAGTCAGGTGTGCCGGTGGCGTTTGCGTCCCGGCCCTTGTGGCTTCTACGCGGCCAGGATCGCACCGGCCGCAATGATTTTCAGGTGGGCCACTGAGGCTGTATGCGGCAGTCGCGAACTTGATGTCTACAGCACAACGGCTGGCAGGTGTCAGCGCCCGCCCTGCATCTGACCGGACAGCAGCGTCCGGTTGCTGCTACTGCCATCGGTCATGGCCTGCACCATGGCATGGGCTACGTCAGGCGCTGCAATGGCCTGATAGTTGGCGGGAATCAGGGGTTTGAGTCGTTGCATCAGAGCCAGCCCCGCGCGCTCGCCAAGCCGCGCCGGCTGCGCCAACGAAGCCCGGTCGCCGGCCAGCATGGACGGGCGGGCGATCACCAGCGTGGGGAAACCCATTGCCCGCAGCGCGTCCTCGGTTTCTCCTTTGACCCGGTTGTAAAAAACGCGTGAATGTGCATCGGCGCCCATGGCGCTGACCAGCGCCAGTCGCCGTGCGCCCAACTTGCGTGCTTGTAGGGCCAGCGCCAGCACGGCGTCGTGGTCCAGTGCCCGGAATGCGGCCTGGCTGCCGGCCACCTTGATGGTGGTGCCCAGTGCAATGTAGATGTCGTCTACCGGCGGCAACGCGGGCAATTGCCTGAAGTCGACTGCATGGAAACGGACACGGTCATCACTCAGCGCAGGCGCGCGGCGCCCGACGAGATGGATGCTGCGGTAGCGCTTATCGGCCGAAAGAGCCGCCAGAACCGCCCGACCCACGAGACCGGTTGCCCCCGCCACCATAACCACCCGATCCACCACCCGATCCGCCACCGGACCGCCCGCCACCGCCGCCGCCATAAGAGCCACCTCCGCGATTTCCACCACCGTATCCACCACCGCCACGGCGTTGACCACCGCGTTCGACCATCAGATCGACATTGGTGCGCATCGGATCGGGTTCACGTGGCGCGCTGGTGCGCGGCGCCACATTGCCTGCGCCACGCAGGGGATCCGGCTGGCGGTCCTGGGTGTGGCGCGGCTGTGAGTTTCCACCACCGGGGTGCCCACCGCGTCGACCGCCGCTGCCATTGCCTGAAGGCTGGCCGTCGCCGCCGTAAGGTGCGCCACGGCCGTTGCCGCCACCACCACCATTGCCGCCGCGGCCCCCACCCGCGCGTGCACCACCACCGCCGCCGCCACCGCCGCCGCCATTGTTGCCGCCGCGGCCCGCGCTGCCACCTGAACCGCTACCAGCCCTGTTGTCGCGCACCCTTTGCATCATTTCGGAACGTGCCGCCTTGGCAGCAGCCATCATCACGTCGCGGCTCGGTGGTTTGCCGGCACCGCCCCAGATCGTCTGGCGACCCATGGCAATCGGCTCCGCCTTCTCGCCTGGCTCGGGTCCGAATCCCTCAACCACGTAGACCTCGACATTTTGCTTGGTAAAGCGCTCGATGTCCTGCATGAAGCCTTCTTCATCCAGACTCACCAGGCTCACCGCTGCGCCGTCGGCGCCGGCCCGGCCCGTTCGGCCGATGCGGTGCACATAGTCTTCACTGACATTGGGGATGTCGTAGTTCACGACATGGGGCAGGTCGTCGATGTCGATGCCACGTGCCGCGATGTCAGTGGCCACCAGGGCGCGTATGTCGCCACTCTTGAAGCCGGCGAGCGCCTGGGTGCGAGCCGCCTGGCTCTTGTTGCCGTGCAGCGCCATCGCGTGAATGCCGTTTTTGGTCAGGAAGTCGGCCACGTTGTTGGCGCCGAACTTGGTGCGGGTGAACACCAGGACCTGGCTCCAGTTGTGCTCGTTGATGATGTGTGCGAGCAGGGCCTTCTTCTTGCCGCGTCCTACCGGATGGACTGTCTGTGTGATGCGCTGCACCGTGGTGTTGCGCGGCGTGACCTGCACGCTTTGCGGGCTTTTGAGCAACGTGGCTGCCAGGTCGCGTATCTCGTCGCTGAAAGTGGCTGAGAACAGCAGACTCTGCTTGTCCTTGGGCAATACGGCAAGCACCTTTTTCACGTCATGGATGAAGCCCATGTCGAGCATGCGGTCGGCTTCGTCGAGCACCAGAATCTGGACCTGTCCGAGGTCCAGCACGCCCTGTTGCAGCAGGTCGAGCAGGCGGCCAGGTGTGGCCACGAGGATATCGATGCCCGATTTGACGCGGCTGATCTGCGGATTCATGCCGACGCCACCAAAAATGACAGTTGACGACAGTTGCAGGAACTTGCCGTAGGTCTTGACCGATTCCTCGACCTGCGCTGCAAGCTCGCGGGTAGGCGTAAGTACCAGTGCACGGATGCCGGTGCCGCCAAATTTGTTCTGTGCGCTGCGTGCCATGCTCAGCTTGTGCAGCATCGGCAACACGAATGCGGCGGTCTTGCCGGTGCCGGTCTGGGCACCGCCCAGCAGGTCGTGGCCCGCAAGGACCACGGGAATGGCCTGGGCCTGGATGGCCGTTGGGGACTCGTAGCCCTGCTCTCGCACAGCCTTGACGATGGCCGGAGCCAGATTCAGATCTTCAAAATTCATTGTGTAATGTGGCGCCCGTCCTGGGCGCTTGGCATGTCTACCCGTGCCGGTATCGCAATACCGGTCCAGTCAAAGGTTGACAGAGTAAAAAGTTTGGGACACGTGCGTGTTGCAGGACCCCCAGCAGACGCTGGCGCCGCGGGCAGCTGGAGGCCCCCGACCGGCGGTATTGTCGCACGACCGTGCCAGTCAACCCCAGATAGCCGCCTGGAACGCAAAAAAAGCCACCCTGGAGCGGGTCCGGGCTTGCCATCGGCGCGTCTTGGCAGTCAGAATGGGTGACTACGTCAGTTCTGCTACGGCGGTCTGCGGGTCGGCCGGTCCATATTGTCGGGTCGGTGCAAGCGAGCAGGGAGCTTCGATGAGCAAGTACAGGTTGCGAAGGATCGGTGTGGCAAGCAATGCCGCACCCATGCTTCCGACCTTGTCCGACTGTATTGAACTGGTGTTGGATCAGGCCGCCGGCCTGGCCGATGACGTGCTGGCTGCGTTGACCCGGTTAACCGCCGAGACCGAAGGTGAACCGGTTGATGAGTTGCCCAGCGTACGGGTCAAATCGGCGGTGCGGGTTTTGCTCGGTGATGCGCCCGCGGTGCGCGCCACATTCGCGTCGGAGTTGCGCCGGCTGGTGTTCCACAGCAGTTCCAAGGATCTCGCGCGCAACGAGTCGGTGCAGTTCGACGACCTGCGTTTCTACGACATCCACGAGATCGAAATTCATATCGAGCTGGCGCTGGCACGCCAGGAGATCATTCGCGCGGCCGAGGAGGTATTGCCCCAATTCGACTCGCTGGTCAGCTCCTTGCTGGGCTGGAGCACGGTGCAGCCTGCGCTCAATCCGCTCAAGCCCGAAGCCTTTGTGCGTGCGCTGCTCGAGACACTGACTGCCTGGATTCCAAACGAGGACATCCGCATGGACCTGCTGCGTCCATCCGCTATTGCCATGGGCATCGGCCTGCGCTCACTTTACCGGGAAGCCAGCGAGTGGATGCGCTCGCAGGGTGTGCGACTGGTTGAGCCGCTGCCAGGCAGCGCTGGCGACGGCGCTGCGGTAAGGGCGCGCAAAACCCGCTCCGAAGTGGAGCGCACCATGCAGACACTGGAGAAACTGCGTCGCCTGCTGGCGGGCGAACCACACGCCCGCATCCAGCCTGGCGTTTTCCAGGATTTCACCCACACGGTGCCGGCCTCGCTGGTGGCGTTGCAGGACCTCAAGCTGGTTGAGCCGATGATGCAGCGCCTGGCCGAGCGATCGGTACGCCAGTTGGCGGTGGGAAAACCGGCCGGCGGTTCCCAGGACGAGAAGATCGGACAGAACCGCACACGCGACCAGAACCAGCAGATCGGCCGCATGCTTGGTGAAGAGGTGGTCGCCCTGATGGTCGAACAGTTGGCTGACGATGAGCGCTTGTTGCTGCCGGTGCGCATGCAGTTGCGCTCCCTGGAGCCCGCGTTGCTGCAACTGGCGCGCTCCGACCCCCGTTTTTTTATTGATCGCCGCCATGCCGCTCGTCAACTGCTTGATCGGGTGGTGCAGCGCAGCCTGGCATATCCGACCAACGACGACGAGGCCATCAACGAGTTTGCCGCCTGTGTGTCGGATGCGGTCAACGCCTTGTCGCGCAGCGCCGGCGATGCACCAGCCTACGCCGGTGCGCTGGCCGACCTCGAGAAGGCCTGGAAGGACCGCGACGAAGCGCGGATGCAGCGCCGCGAGAGCGAGCGGCGTGCGCGCGAACATGCACAGCAGCGCAACGTGCTGGCACAGCGTTATTCCGATGCCATGATGGAGCGCTTTCGCGGCAGTGGCCAGCCGCAATTGGTGGCGAGTTTCCTGCGCGGTCCCTGGTCGCAGGTACTGGCCGAAAGCCATCTGCAGAACAGCGGTGAACAGACCGACGCGCATGGCCTTCTGGCGCTGGTGGACGATCTGGTCTGGAGCGTTCAGCTGGCGCAGGTGCGCCAGGACCCGGCCCGCCTGGTGCGCATGATCCCGCGCCTGCTCGCTCGCCTGAACGAAGGCCTGTTGCTGATTCGTTATCCGCCGGAGCCGATCGCCATCTTCCTGGACGCGCTCAGCGCCCTGCATGACAAGGTGCTGGATGACTATCGCCGCGCCAAGGCCCAGGCACGCGCGGCCGCGCGCGAGCAGACCTTGTCCGATGACGCGATGGATTCCATCAGTGGGCTGCTCGACGCGCCGGATTCCGAAGGCCTGCAGACGGACAGCGGCATGGTGCCACTGGATTTCCCTGACGGGCGCGACACCCGGGACAGCTACATTCCGTCGGAACAGTCCGTCGGGGCTGAAGTCGAGTTGATGCTCGACGGTGCCTGGCTTCGGGCCAAGCTGACCTGGATCGGGCGTGACCGCAAGTTGTTCATGTTCGTGTCGGGTGCCGGACTGGCCCATGCGATGTCGCGCCGGTCCATGGAAAAGCTGCAAATGCAGGGGCGCATTCGTGTCGTGGTTCCGGTGTTCGACCTGTTGCTGGAATCCGGCATGGCGCCGCTGGTGACCGACCCACCGCGCGGCAACTAGCGGCTGCGCCAGGGTGCCCGGCGGCGATTTGTCGCGGTGGCGATGTCGGTGCGAACCGGGAGTGCGAGCCAGGGGGTTGGCAAGCGTCGATAATGGGGAGTTATGCGGGCCCGCAGCCCGCTCCGGTATCACCCCCCAGACCAGCAAGGAAAACACCCCGCCATGGCGCAATATGTATTCACGATGAACCGCGTGGGCAAGATCGTTCCGCCCAAGCGCCATATCCTCAAGGACATCTCGCTCAGTTTCTTTCCCGGCGCCAAGATCGGCGTGCTCGGTACCAATGGCTCCGGCAAGTCGACCCTGCTCAAGATCATGGCCGGTCTGGACACCGAGATCGAGGGCGAGGCGCAGCCCATGGCCGGCCTGAACATCGGCTACCTTCCGCAGGAACCGCAACTCGATCCAACCCAGACCGTGCGCGAGAGCGTCGAAAGTGGCATGGAAGCCGTTTACAACGCCAAGGCGCGGCTCGAGCAGGTGTATGTCGCCTATGGCGAAGAAGATGCCGACTTTGACGCGCTGGCGACGGAGCAGGCCGAACTCGAGGCCATCATCGGCGCTGCTGGCACCGATTCGGAGCACCAGCTCGAGATCGCGGCCGACGCGTTGCGTCTGCCGCCGTGGGATGCCAAGGTCGACGTGTTGTCCGGCGGCGAAAAGCGCCGCGTTGCCTTGTGCCGGCTGCTGCTGTCCAAGCCCGACATGCTGCTGCTTGACGAGCCTACCAACCACCTGGATGCCGAGTCGGTCGACTGGCTGGAGCAGTTTTTGCAGCGCTATTCGGGCACGGTTGTGGCCATCACCCATGATCGCTACTTTCTGGACAATGCCGCCGAGTGGATTCTGGAGCTCGACCGCGGCTCCGGCATTCCGTACAAGGGCAATTACAGCGACTGGTTGTCCCAGAAGCAGGAGCGACTGGTCCAGGAGCAAAAGGGCGAGGAGTCCCGTGCCAAGGCCTTGAAGAAGGAGCTGGAATGGTCACGCCAGAACCCCAAGGCGCGCCAGGCCAAGAGCAAGGCCCGGCTGGCCCGCTTCGAAGAACTGTCCGATTTCGAATACCAGAAGCGCAACGAGACCAACGAAATCTTTATCCCGGTGGCGGAGCGCCTGGGCAATGAGGTGATCGAGTTCGTCAATGTCAGCAAGTCCTTCGGCGACCGTCTGCTGATTGACAACCTCAGCTTCAAGGTGCCCGCCGGCGCCATCGTCGGCATCATCGGCCCGAACGGGGCTGGCAAGTCGACGCTGTTTCGCATGATCGCGGGCAAGCAGCAAGCCGACAGTGGCGAGGTCAAGGTCGGTTCAACCGTCAAGATGGCATTTGTCGACCAGAATCGCGATGACCTGGCCAACGAGAAGACCGTCTGGGAAGACGTTTCGGGTGGCCTTGACATCCTCAATGTGGGCAAGTTCCAGATGGCCAGCCGTGCCTATTGCGGCCGCTTCAACTTCAACGGCGGCGACCAGCAAAAACGCGTGGGCAGTTTGTCCGGTGGTGAGCGCGGACGCCTGCACCTGGCCAAGACCTTGATTGCCGGTGGCAATGTGTTGATGCTCGACGAACCGTCCAACGACCTGGACGTGGAAACCCTGCGCGCATTGGAAGATGCCTTGCTCGAATTCGCCGGCTCGATCATGGTGATCAGCCACGATCGATGGTTTCTCGACCGGATCGCCACCCATATCCTGGCCTGCGAAGGAGATAGCCAGTGGACCTTCTTTGACGGAAACTACCAGGAATACGAGGCCGACAAAAAGCGTCGCCTGGGTGAGGAGGGTGCCAAACCCAAGCGTATGCGCTTCAAGGCTCTGAAATAGGCGTTCGCTCGCCGCTGTCGGGGTCTGCCGGTTTGCCGGCAAGCACGCCAGACCTGTTGGAGGACCCGACATGAAAGTCACCGAACCGGACGAAGCGCGACGCTTCGCCGTTCTGTACCAGGCCACGATCGACCACGCTGTCAAGGGTGCGCCCGACCTGATGGCGCGCCTGATTGCGCATGCCAGGGCGGGCCTGCGTGACCTGGAAGCACGGGCCACGGACAAACGTGAACGCGAGCGCCATACCGGGTCGCGGCGACAGCTCAACCAGTTCGAGTCCGACGCCGTGGCGCGTTTTTTCGATGAACTCAAGACAGCCTTCGTACGAACCGCTGCGCGCGAACCGGTGGTGATTCCGGTGGCGGTGCAACCGCACTTCGACCAGATCGCCAGCATGGACGCCGCGCAGGTACGCCAGAGTGTCGAAAGTGCCCGCGTACGCCACGCCGTGCAGATCGCGGCAGACCAGGCGCTGAGTGAGCTCAACCAGCTGATGTGCACGATGCTCGGCCTGGAGCAGGTGCAGCTCGAACGCAATCCGCTGCGCCCGGCCGTGTATGTGGACGCGCTCGCCACGGCGCTGGGTCAGTTGCCGGTCGCCGTTGCTGTGCGCCAGAGCTGGTTGTCGCTGATGTCGGGGGCACTGGGGCAGGAACTCGACATCTACTACCGCCAGTTGTGCAGCGACCTGCACGAGCGTGGTGTCGGTGCTGGCGCCAGGACCGTGCCACTGGCAGGCCTCGATACCCGCGAACTGACGTTCGAGCGACTGCGCCAGTTGCTGGTGCATGGCCCGACCGACGTGCAGGCCGATATTGCGCGGCAGTTTCACCCGGGGTTCGAGGACACCGTCGTCGAAGCGCCGTCTGACCGGGTGGACCGGAACCGCCTGGATGCGGAAACTGACGCAGCCCCATCGGCGTTTCGGCCTACCGTGCCTGCTGCCCTGGACGCGGTGCGTGACATGCCGCGGGTCGAAAAGCTGGTGCGTCGCATCGAGACCCTGCGACCGGACGCCGATGTCGGGCTGCAGCCAGCCGACCCGCGTGAACAGCTGCGGCGCGCCGCACATGGCCTGGATCAAAGCCTGGCACTCGAAGTCGTGGCGCTGATGGTGGACAACATCCGCCATGATGATCGCCTGCTGGGGCCGGTGCAAGACCTGGTGGCCAGACTTGAACCCGCCCTGTTGCGCCTGGCGCTGGTGGACCCGCGTTTTTTCAGCCATAAACTGCATCCTGCGCGGCGCCTGCTCCATGAGATCACGCACCGCTCGATTGCCTTCGAATCGGTGGATTCGCGTGGCTTCAGCGGCTTCATGGAACCCCTGCGCGAGGCGGTCGCGCCACTGGCAGACGGCGCGATCGACAACGCCGACCCATTCGATCATGCGTTGGCCCGGCTGGTGGCGGTCTGGGATGAACCGGCCGGTCGCGAGCAGCGCCAGATTGCCCGGGCTGTACATGCGCTGCAACAGGCCGAACAACGTGCGGCTCTGGCTGCGACCATCGTGCGCGAGGTGCTGGGGCGGCCCGATGCCGTGCTGGTGCCCTCGCATGTGCTCGATTTCCTGTGCGGGCCCTGGGCGCAGGTGGTGGCGCATGCACGCATGAATGATCGCAGCGGCGCGGACGATCCTGGAGGTTATGCCGGCCTGATCGACGACCTGATGTGGAGTGCCCAGCCAGCGTTGACCCGGCAGGACCAGCCGGCCTTGCAACGCATGGTGGGGCCCTTGCAGCAAAGCCTCGCACAAGGGCTGGCATCGATCGAATGCCCGGAGCCGGAAAGGCTGGCATTCTTCGCGCAACTCGCGCCATGGCACCAGCGGGGGCTGGGTCCGCCATCGTTCGCCGACACAGAGTTCACCGAGAGTGCGCCACGCAGTGCAGCGCCGCAGTCGCGCTGGCAAGACTCCGACAGCGCCTGGCTCGCTCCGTCCGAGGCACTGGTCTCGGGATTCCTCGATCTGCCGGTCGGTGTGGCGGCCGAGCCTGACGCGGCCTTGTCAGGTCAGCTGGTTGCAGGAAGCTGGGTGGCGTTGCTGCACGACGACAACTGGGCCCGCACGCGCCTGGCCTGGACCAGTGCCAACGGCAGCCTGCTGCTGTTCGTCGACGCGCTCGGCGCCATTCAGTCCCTCTCGCGGCGCGCCTGCGAGCAACTGCATGCCCAGGGCCATCTGCGCATCATCTCGACCGATCCGGTGGAAGACGCGCTGGATGCCGTGGCCCGCGTCGCCTTGCGCAACAGCGTGGACATCCGGTTCTGAAGATTGCGACCGGTCGACGCCGATACACGTCGCCTCAGCGCGACAGCTTCTGTCGGATCAGGTTGATGTGGTTGCGCAGTGCGTACAACTCGTCAGCATGGGACAGCGGGATCACCACCTTGCCGACCCGCAACTCGAGTTCATCGAGCTCCTGCAGCAAGGCGGGCGTGGAGTCTGCATGCTCGGTGACCCTGTCCTCGATATCGCGCAACTGCGCATACCAGCGAAATACACGCGAGCGGATGCGGAATTCGTACAACGGTGGAACGATGCGCGACAGCGGCAGCAGCAAGGCCAGGATGATGCCCAGCGACAACCACATGCGCTCAAGCAGATTGGCCAGCTGGAAAGGCAGGTAACGCTGCAACAGTGGCACTCCGCTGCGGATCGTGCGCTCGGCCTCCTTGGACAGCGGGAACTCGGCATTCACCGGCAGCGGGTATTGGCGAGAGCGGCTGAACCAGCCGGCGCCGCCGTGCATTGCCAGTGAGGCCTGCGAGAACAGTTGGAGCACGGCTGGATGCAGGCCGGGGGCAGCCAACAAGGTTGTGGTGGTTGCGACCAGGTGCACATCACCTGCCGGTACGCCGGCGGCCAGGTCAACCACGCCGCGAGGCAGTGTCACCGGCGCCAGGAACGGCAGCCGGCGCGAATAGGCTTCGTTTTGTGCGAAGTCCATCAGTTTCACGCCCGGAGTCTGCAGCAGCATCTGCACCATCAGCGACTCGGGCGCAGAGGCAAACACCAGCGCGTCGATGCTGCCCTCGAGAAACGCGACCGTGGCATCGGTCTGGCCGAGTCGGGACAGCGTCACCGTGTCGGGCTCGATCTTGTTGAGTTCGAACAGCGATGCCATCAGTTGCGGCACGCCGCTGCCAGGGGTTCCAACATTGATGCGCAAGCCGCGTGACTCACCCAGACTCGATAACGTGGCGGAGGTATTGATCTTGCGTGCCGCGTCTTCGCGGTAGAACAACCACACCGGCTCGACGAACAGATCACCGAGCGAGACAGGCGCCGTACCGTCGTCTTGCGAAGGCTTGCGGCTGCCACCTTGCACAAAGCCGAGGTCGGCCCGACCTTCCTGCACCAGACGCAGGTTGTCGGAGGAGCCTTCGCTGGGGATCAGCTCCACCTCGATGCCACTGGCCGCCAGCGCCTTCTGGTAACGCGTGCCGAACTCGGCGTACGCGCTTTGCGCCGGGCCGGTGGCCAGACGTACCCGCTCGGGTGGAATCGGGTCCAGCCACCAGTATGCCAATGCCAGAAGACCGACGGCCAGCAGGATGAACGGTCCCGCCGAGACGATCAGTTCGCGCAGCGACAAGAGCGTATAACGAATCGTGCGGGGCATGGCGTCAACCAGGGGGTGAATGCGTCGGTGCGAGGTCGCACGCAGCCGGCCAGTGCTGCGTGCCGATGGTGATGCCGCGGGCCGCCAGGACCGCCCGAACCACGGCGCGCGCGGTCACCTCGGCAGCCAGTGTGGCAAGTTGCATCATCGCCGCCGGTTTTCCCGAGCAGCCCGTGCCCATGGCAAATACCACGTCACCATCGGACATCGTGTGTACCGGGTTGATCGCGCGGGCCAGACCATCATGTGCAACCTGGGCCAGCCGATGGGCCTGGGCCTTGGTCAGGATCGCGTCGGTGGCAACCACCCCCAGCGTGGTGTTGGTGCCGGCCAGCAGCGGACGGGGCGTGTCGCCGGCCAGGATGGCGCGTCGGATGTCGCGCAGCGAAAGGCCGTCGTCGTTGCGCGCACCAGCCAGCACCTGACCGGTGGCCGGGTCGACCACATCGCCCAGTGCATTGCATGCCACCAGCGCCCCGACCGTGACACCGTCGACGGTCAGCGAGGCGCTGCCGATGCCACCCTTCATGGCCCCTGCAATGCCGAACAACTTGCCGACCAGTGCGCCGGCGCCAGCGCCGACATTGCCGGCCTCGGGGGTCCGTGCGCTGGCCTGCTGGCAGGCCTGGTAGCCGGCGCTCGCATCCGGCCGGATGCGCGCGTCGCCGACCGGCAGGTCGAACAGCACAGCGGCTGGCACGATCGGCACCAGACCGTAGGACACCGGCAGGCCGATACCGTTTTCCTCCAGCCAGCGCATCACGCCGGTCGCTGCGTCCAGGCCCCATGCGCTGCCACCCGCCAAAAGAATGGCGTGCGCCGTGTCGACCAGATTGGACGGGTGCAGCAAGTCCGTCTCACGCGTGCCGGGTGCCGCACCCCGCACGTCAACGCCCGCCACTGCGCCAGCGCGCGCGAGCACGACGCTGCATCCTGTAGGCCGGCGTTGGTCGGTGAACTGGCCCACTTCGATGCCAGTGACATCGGTGATGGCGTCCGTGCCGGCCCACCAGGGGCTGGCCAGAGGGTGTGCAAAGGCGGGAGAGGGCGCAGCAGTTGTCATGGTCTGATGGATTATCCATATGCGGGTCGCCGCGGATCGTCTGCCGGCTGCCGTGTCGGATGGCAGCGGCGTCTTGCGCAAGCCGTGAAGTTGATACCCGACCTTGTCGCCGGTTGAGCGCTACTGTGGGAACATCGGCAAGCCTGAACTCACTTGAAGGTCAAAACATGACGCCAGATAGTCCGTGTTATCGGATCGGGCAGGTCGCCACACGCAGCGGCGTGTCAGCGGCGAACATCCGTTTTTACGAAAAGGCCGGGTTGTTGGCGGCCAGCGTGCGCAGTGACAACAGCTATCGCAGCTACAACGAGCGCGACATTCACCAATTGCGCTTCATTCGCCTGTGCCGCGCCATGGACATGTCGTTGGACGAGGTGCGCACCTTGCTGAATCTGGACCTGTCGCGCAAGTCCGATTGCGCCGTCGCCAACGAAGCGCTGCGGGCGCATATTGCCCATGTACAGGAGCGACTGCGTGAGTTGCGCGTTTTGCAGCGCGATCTGGTCGAGCTGCGCGACCGGTGTGACGGTAGCGGGCCGAAATGCCGCATCATCGAGGCGTTGCATGAGCGCGCCGATCGCCAAAGTCGTGACGAGCCTGTGGTTCGCGGGCACCGGCATGTCTGACGGGCACAATCGTCCTGGCCTTGCTGACAAGTCGTAACCGCCTTTCACAATTGACGACCATCAATTCCACGGAACTTTGCACTGCCTTGGTTATCATTAGCTTATGCGTCGCTGGTTTTTTGTATTCCTGATTTTGCTGCTGCCCCTGCGCGGATGGGTCGGCGACGCCATGGCCACGCAGATGGCCGTGCCGGGCCAACATGGGCCTGCCGCTGGCGCGATGCATCCTGTCGACGGTACGTCAAATCCCTTGCACGCCCCTATGGGCTCCGACGCCTTGGTTGCTGCAGACGATTGTGGTGGCCATGCAGGGGCGCAGGACACCGGCGATGCCGTGGATACCGCGCACTGCGAGGCCTGCGCCATGTGCCAGACCTGCCATACCGTTGCCGTGCTGCTGTTGCCGGAGTTGGTGGCAGCAGTGCAGGTGAGCCCGACCTCACCCCCGGTGGCCAGGCAGTTATTTGCCAGCGCCGATCGCGCGCTGCTGCTCAAACCACCTATTTCCTGACTCCCCAGCCTAGGTGCGTCCGCAAAGCCCCGTAGACGGGTTGCGGGTCGCATGAATGTGGTCTTGCGGCCACGGTCCTGCTGTTTTGGAGTCCCACTTGAAGAAATTATTCTGTCAAGGTGCAGCGCTGCTGTGCCTGCCCCTCACCGCCTTGGCGCAAACAAGCGCCACCGATCCGGCGGTATCCGTACCGGCCGTGTCGTACCGGTCGGTGTTTACCGATACGCCCAAAGGCGTTGAAACCGAGAACCTGGAATGGCGGGCCGCCAACGCCGAGGTGGGCAAAAACCTGCGCGGTCATATGGACATCCTCAAATGGGAGGCCGCCCAGGCCAAGGAGCAGGCCGCGAAGCAGCCAGCGCCAGCCGGCCCACCTGCGAACTCGGGAGCCGCAAAGCCATGAAACACCAGATACATTCATTTGGCGTGCCATCGCGCCGCCTGCGCATCGCGACGGCAGCGCTCGCCGTTGTCGTGCTCGGCGGCTGTGCTTCTCTGTCGCCAGATGCAGGCCTGTCGGATGTGCAGACTCTGGTGGCCGGCAAGACCGGCCCGGTCAACGCCCAACTGTCAACCGGCGACAAGGCCAAGGCAGCGCCGACGGTGGTGGCCGACCTGCTCAAGGAGCCGGTGACCGCCGAGTCTGCGGTTCGCATCGCACTGCTCAACAACCCTGGCATGCAGGGTTCGCTTGCAACATTGGGCGTCAGTGATGCGCTGCGGGTACAGGCGGGAACTCTGCCCAACCCGCATTTTGCGATCGGCCGCTTTCGCATGGGCGACGAGGTCGAGATCGAGCGGATGCTCAGTTTCAACCTGATCGGCCTTTTGATCCTGCCCTGGAAAGCGCAATGGCAGAACCAGCAGCACGAACTGGCCAAGCTGCAGGCTGCGCAGGAGGTGATCCGCCTGGCGGCAGACACGCGCAAAGCGTGGATCATGGCCGTAGCCGCCGCGCAAAGTGCCAGCTACATGCAGGACGTCAAGGAAGCGGCCGAGGCCGGCGGCGAACTCGCACGGCGTATGTCGCGGGTGGGTAACTGGAGCAAATTGCGCCAGGCACGCGAGCAAGTGACGCTCAACGACGCGACAGCGCAGCTGGCGCGCTCGCAGCAAACCGCGTTTGCCGCACGCGAGAAGCTGAACCGTTTGATGGGGTTGTGGGGCACGCAGACGAATTACCGTCTGGCCGAACGCCTGCCGGACCTGCCCAAGGATGTTCAGCAGATCACCGACGTCGAGGCACGTGCTCTGCGCGAGCGGCTCGATGTGCGCTCGGCCATGGCAGAGTCGTCCTATGTGGCAGGTCAGCTGGGCTTCAGCAAGGTGACAGGGTATCTGGACGGCTTGACGCTGAGTGCAGAGCGCACCAGCGTGTTCGACAACGCAGCGCAGACCAAGGAGTCGCGGCGCGGTGTCGAACTCGAACTGCCACTGCCGATCTTTGACTGGGGTGGCGCACGCAACGCACGGTCCCAGGCGATGTATATGCAATCAGTCGCCCGAGTCCAGAGTGTGGCCGTGAATGCGCGCTCCGAGGCCAGAGAGGCCTACTTTGGCTATCGCACGGCATACGACCTGGCGCGCCACTACCGCGACGAGGTGGTGCCACTGCGCAAGTTCATCGGCGACGAGATGGTGCTGCGCTACAACGGCATGCTGGCCAGTGCCTGGGACCTGCTGGCCGACAGCCGTGCCCAGGTTATGGCGGTGAACAGCACGATCGAGGCGCAGCGCGACTTCTGGCTGGCCGAGACCGATCTGCAGACCACGCTCACCGGCACCTCGCCCGGTGGGCTCGCCGGCGCGCCAATGAGCGCCGCAAGCGGAGGTGGTGACGCAGCAGCCGGCCATTGAGCCCGCTGCACCCATGCGCTCCCCCGCAACCTCACAAGAGAACAGACAGATGAACAGACGCAATTTTTTTGGCGGCGCCGCAATGACAGCGGTCGCCGTCGCATCCGTGAGCCGGGTGGCGATGGCCGCCTTGCCCGAACCCGTGATGATGGGTAAACCCGCTACGGCACCTCCGCTTGTGCCCAGCACCGGACGACCCTACAACCCGGTGGTCACGCTCAACAGCTGGACGCTGCCCTGGCGCATGAACCAGAACGTCAAGGAGTTCCACCTGGTGGCCGAGCCCGTGGTGCGCGAGATCGCACCGGGCATGAATGCCACCTTGTGGGGCTACAACGGCCAGAGCCCGGGACCCACCATCGAGGTGGTCGAGGGCGACAGGGTGCGCATCTTTGTAACCAACAAGCTGCCCGAGCACACCACCATCCACTGGCATGGCCAACGCCTGCCCAACGGCATGGACGGCGTGGGCGGTTTGAACCAGAAGCAGATTCCGGTGGGCAAGACCTTCGTCTACGAATTCATCGCGCGCCGCCCCGGCACCTTCATGTACCACCCCCATGCGGACGAAATGACGCAGATGGCGATGGGCATGATGGGTTTCTGGGTCACCCACCCGAAAGAGAAGCACCCGCTGATCCAGGAGGTACAGCGCGACTTCTGTTTCCTGCTCAACGCCTATGACGTCGACCCGGGCAGCACCACGCCGATGGTCAACACGATGACGGACTTCAACCTGTGGACCTGGAACAGCCGCGCCTTCCCTGGCATCGATTCGCTCAATGTGCGCCTGGGGGACCAGGTGCGCATCCGCATTGGGAACCTCACCATGACCAATCACCCGATCCATCTGCACGGGCATGAGTTTGTCGTCAGCGGCACCGATGGCGGTCCGACCCCGGTCGGCTCACGCTGGCCCGAGGTCACCACCGATATCGCGGTGGGCCAGATGCGCCAGATCGACTTCCTGGCCGACGAGGAGGGCGACTGGGCGTTTCATTGCCACAAGAGCCACCACACCATGAACCCCATGGGCCACGACGTGCCCAACATGATCGGCATTGACCATCGCGGCCTGGTGGCCAAGATCCAGAAGCTGGTGCCCGACTACATGGTCATGGGCGAACGGGGCATGGCCGACATGGGCGAGATGCAGATGCCGATTCCAGACCAGACCCTGCCCATGATGACGGGCACCGGGCCTTACGGGCCCATCGAGATGGGCGGCATGTTCAGCATGGTGAAGGTGCGCAAGGACCAGAAGCCGGGCGACTACAGCGACCCAGGCTGGTACCAGCAGCCTGCGGGCACGCAGTCGTTTGAGTGGACGGGCAGCCTGCCCGAGCCCGCACGCTTCAAGTCCGAGATGGCGTCCAGCGACGGGAAAGTTCCCGGCTTGCAAGGTGCCCCGGTGCCAGCGGTAGCAGCGGCAGCGGCGGTTGCCACCCCCACCACCACATTGACGGTGCGCAAACCGGGCGCCGGCGCGCACAAAGGCCACTGAAGGAGGCCCGATGTCGACATGAACTACTTCCCCCGGACCCTTCAGCACTTGTATCCAGATACCCCATTGAATAAAGGAATCACATGAAAAAACTCACGCCACTGATCGCCAGCGTCATTCTCGCCGGCACTGCCAGCCTCGCGTTCGCGCATGGCGATGCGGCGCACGCGAAAAAGGACATGCCCATGAAGATGGAGCAAAAAGCCTGGGGCATTGGCGGCACTGCCAAGGCCGTGACCCGCACCATTACGGTCTCGATGACCGACAGCATGCGTTTCTCGCCCGAGAAGATCGACGTGAAGCAGGGCGACACCCTGAAGTTCGTGCTCAAAAACGACGGCAAGGTGATGCACGAGTTTGTCATCGGTACCAAAAAGGACCTGGACGAACACGCTGCGCTGATGATCAAGTTCCCCAACATGGAACATGACGAACCCTACATGGCCCATGTGAAACCGGGCCAGACCGGCACCATCATGTGGACTTTCAACAAGGCCGGCAGTTTCGATTTCGCGTGCCTGATCGCGGGCCATTACCAAGCTGGCATGATCGGCAAGATAACGGTCGCCGCCAAGTAAATCCAATGCGGGCGGCGCATTGATTTGCAGCCTGCAATCCCCATTTAGCATTCATCCCAAGGAAACATCATGAAAACCACGCAACTCCTCGCCACTTTGCTTCTTACCCTCTCCGCCAGCGCCATGGCCACCTTGCCGATGGCCGACGGTGAAGTGCGCAAGATCGACGTCAGCGCCAAGAAGATCACGCTCAAACATGGCGAAATCAAGAACCTGGACATGCCGCCCATGACCATGCTGTTCCAGGTCAAGGATCCGGCCATGCTTGAAAAGGTCAAGCTTGGCGACAAGGTGCAGTTCACCGTGGAGAACGCCAACGGCGCCATGACCGTGCTGACAATCGAGCCGGCAAAGAAATGAGCTGAGGCTGCCGGCAAGTCCTGCGCGGGATGACGATGGAAACACAATGGCTTGATGTGGAAGTCCTGATTCGCGTGGGCGCCTTCGCTGGTGTGTTCGCGCTGATGGCGCTGTGGGAGGTGCTGGCGCCGCGCCGCCTGCCTGCAACGCCGCGTAGCCGCCGTTGGCCGTCCAACCTCGGAATCGTGGTTTTCAATACCTTGCTGCTTCGCCTGGTGTTTCCGGTGACCGCCATTGGCATGGCACTGCTCGCGCAGCAAAACCAATGGGGTGTGTTGCACCACTTGGCGCTGCCAATATGGGCGGCTGTGGCCGCAGCCGTCGTGTTGCTCGACCTGGCGATCTATTTTCAACATCGTATGTTTCATGCCGTTCCGATGTTCTGGCGCCTGCATCGCATGCACCATGCCGACACCGAGTTCGACCTGACCAACGGACTGCGGTTTCACCCGTTGGAGATCGTGCTGTCGATGCTGATCAAGTTCGCGGTGATTGTGGCCATTGGGGTGCCTGCAGCGGCCGTTCTGATTTTTGAAGTGATGTTGAACGCCACTGCGATCTTCAACCACGCCAACGCCCGCTTGCCGCTGGAGCTCGACCGTCGACTGCGCTGGATTCTGGTAACTCCTGACATGCACCGGGTCCACCATTCGGTACATCGGCACGAGACTGACTCGAATTTCGGCTTTAACCTGCCGTGGTGGGACCGGCTGTTGGGTACCTACCGGGCGCAGCCACAGGACGGTCATACGGCCATGCAGATCGGACTGCCCGAATTTCGGAACACGAAATGGTTGCGCCTGGACCGCTTGTTGCGCCAGCCCTGGGCGAAGCCGGATCGGGATGAGGTCTGACGCCGTGATCCGACCCATCGATGGCGTGCCGTTCCGTGCTGCCATCCAGTGCGCCGTGCAACCCGTGCAGAATCAATGAAGTCTGTTGTCTGGATTGGTGTTGCATGCGCCCTGGTGCTGGCACTGGTGACAGCGCTGCTGGTTACGTTTGTGGCTAACCCGTTTGCAGCCGTCCCTTCGGGCAGCTTGCGGCCGGACGATGCCCGAATGCTGGCCTTGGGCGAGCAAATTTACACCCGCAATTGCGCCGCCTGCCATGGCGCGCAATTGCAGGGTCAGCCGAACTGGCAACAACGTAACGCCCAGGGCCTGTTGCCGGCCCCACCGCATGACGCCAGCGGCCACACCTGGCACCATCCGGACGAGGTGTTGATCCGCATCACCAAGTATGGTGTGGCCAGCAGCGCCGGCCTGAAGTCGTATCAAAGCGCGATGCCGATTTATGACGGTGTGCTCAGCGACGAGGAAATCGTCGCAGCCCTGTCATGGATCAAGGCGCAGTGGCCGCCCCACATCAGGGCCAAGCACGATGGGATGAACCAGGCCGTGGCAAAGCAGCGCTGAACGTCGCAGGTCGCGGCCCATGCCCCATGGCGACTACGACCCGGCGCCCGTGCCGGGAATCAGGCTGCGCATCAGCGCCACCGTGGCCGGGTTGTCCCAGGTAGCCCGGCCCAGCCGGCGGCCGATCTCGCGGCCTTGAGGGTCGATCACCAATACCAGCGGTACGCCAGTGGCGGAATACCGGTCGGTCACCTCACCGAAGGTGTCGGCAGAGGCGCGCAGGCGTGAGACGCCGATACGTTCGAGAAAGGGCTGCGCGACCGCCAGACCCCCTTTGTCGATCGACAAGGCGACGACCGCAAAGCCCGGGCCGCCCAACTGTGCCTGCAAGGCATCGAGTGTTGGCAACTCCTCGCGGCACGGAGCGCACCAGGTGGCCCAGATGTTGAGCACCACGAGCCGGCCGCGAAATGCTGACAGGTCGGTCGGTTGGCCGTTGTCATCGGTGAAACGAAAATTGACCAACGGGCGCGCACGCACATGCAGTTGCACCGCGACCTCGCCCGTGTCCAGCGTTTCGCGCGCCCAGCGCCACAACCCGGCGGCGCCGAACAGGCCTGTGACCAGGGCCAGTCCGAGCCACGTTCGCCGCAGCATCGCGTGCGACGCGACATCCGGGGGGTCGCCCGGTGAAGCGCCCGCGTCGGATCCGGATGGCCGCTCAGCCATGGTCCTGGCCGAGTTCATCGAGGATGGGGCAGTCCGGCCGATGGTCGCCGTGGCAGCATTCGACCAGTGTCTGCAGGCTGCGTTTCATCGTGCTCAGCTCCTCGATGCGCCGATCCAGGTCGGCGACATGTGATGCGGCAATGCGCTTGACGCTGGCGCTCGAGCGGCGTTTGTCCTGCCACAAGGCGAGCAGCTCGGCGATCTCCGGCATGCTGAAACCCAGGGTTCGTGCGCGCTTGATGAAACGCAGCGTATGCACGTCCTTGTCGGAATATTGCCGGTAGCCCGATTCAGTACGTACCACCACCGGCAGCAGGCCGAGTGATTCATAGTGCCGCACCATTTTGGTCGATACATCCGCACGTTTGGCGGCTTGCCCGATCTGCAGGTGGGCGGTAGCTGTGGGTGTTGTCATCGGGTCTGACCTTTCCATCGGCGCAGCGTCAGCGCATTGGTCACGACGCTGACGCTGCTCAGCGCCATTGCCGCGCCGGCAATCATCGGGTTGAGCAGGCCGAAGGCGGCCAAGGGCACACCGACGACGTTGTAGACAAAGGCCCAGAACAGGTTCTGCCGGATCTTGGCGTAGGTCTTGCGCGAGATGTCGATGGCGTCGGACACCAGCGCCGGGTCGCCGCGCATCAAGGTGATGCCGGCCGCATGCATGGCCACATCGGTTCCGGTCGACATGGCGATGCCGACATCGGCTGCCGCCAGCGCCGGTGCATCATTGATGCCGTCGCCCACCATCGCCACCGTGGTGTTGCCGGCACGCAGTTCGCCGACGATGCGGGCCTTGTCTTCGGGCAACACGTCGGCGCGGATCTCGTCGATGCCGAGCTGCCGGCCGACCAACTCCGCGCTGCCGCGGTTGTCGCCGGTCACCAGTACGGTGCGGATGCCTTGATGCTGCAACTGCGCAATCGCGGCCCTGGCGCTGGCCTTGATGGTGTCGCCGAAAGCGAACAGGCCCAGCAGTGCCGGTGGCCCGGTGACATCGGCCAGCCAGGATACGGTTCGGCCCTGGGCGCGCAGCGTCTCGGCCTGTGTCGCCAGAATGGAGAGGTCGACCCTAAGTTCTTCCATCAGGCGCGTGCTGCCCAGGCGCAGATCACGTGCGCCGATGTGCGCGGCCATGCCGCGACCGGCAATGGCGCGCAGTTGCGAGGCGGCCACCATGGTGGCGCCCGCCTTTTGCGCGGCAATCTGCACCGCCCGCGCCAGCGGATGCTCGCTGCCAGCCTGGATCGAGGCACCCAGCGCGAGCAGGGCGGTCCGATCACCATCGACCGCCTCGGCCTGTACCAGCTGTGGTTTGCCTTCGGTCAGTGTGCCGGTCTTGTCAAAGCCGATGACCCGCACCTTGTGCGCGATTTCGAGTGCCTGTGCGTCCTTGATCAGAATGCCGTGGCGCGCCGCCACGCCGGTGCCGGCCATGATGGCGGTGGGTGTGGCCAGGCCGAGCGCGCACGGGCAGGCAATCACGAGTACCGCCACCGCGTTCAGTATTGCGTTCTCCCAGTTGCCGGTACCAAGGCCCCAGGCCAGCAGCGTGACCAGGCCGATGGCTATCACGACCGGTACAAAAACCGCGCTGACCTGATCGACCAGGCGCTGGATCGGCGCCTTCTTGGCCTGGGCCGACTCCACCATCCGCACGATGCGGGAGAGTGTCGATTCGGCGCCGATCGCGCTGGTCTTGACCACCAGCAGGCCTTCGGCGTTGACCGCACCACCGGTGACCTTGTCGCCGGCGTGTTTGGCCACCGGCAGGCTCTCGCCGGTGACCAGCGATTCATCGACCTCGCTGGCGCCATCGACCACCACACCATCGACCGGCAGACGTTCGCCCGGCCGCACCACGACCAGATCGCCCACTCGGACCTGCTTGATCGGTACCTCGTGGTCCTGGCCGTCACGGCGCACACGGGCCGTTTCCGGGCGCAGGGCGTTGAGTGCCCGGATCGCTGCAGTGGTCTGACGCTTGGCCCGCGCTTCCAGCCACTTGCCGAGCATGACGAGCGTGATCACCACCGCCGATGCTTCGAAATACAAATGGGGCGTGCCGTGATCCGCATGCTTGAACAGCAGATACAGGCTCAGGCCGTATCCGGCCGAGGTGCCCAGCGCCACCAGCAGGTCCATGTTGCCGGCGCCGGCGCGCAAGGCCGCCCAGCCGCCGCGGTAGAAACGCGCGCCGAGCCAGAACTGCACCGGTGTGGCCAGTGCCATCTGGATCCAGCCGGGCAGCGACCAGTCCGCGCCCCATGGCATGACCAGCATCGGCAAGACCAGCGGAAACGACAACAAGGCCGCGACTGCAATCGGCCACCAGGTGTTGTCGTGCGGATGCGCAGGCTCTGGCGTGTCCGTGCCAGGTTCGGTGGCCACATGTGCCACATAGCCCGCCTTTTCAACCGCCGCGATCAGGTTCTCGACCGACGTCTGGCGATCGGCGACGGTGACCTGCGCCTTTTCCGTGGCCAGATTTACCTCTGCCGACAATACGCCAGGTACTTTGCGCAAGGCCTTTTCGACCCGCGACACGCAGGATGCGCAGGTCATGCCCTCGATGGGCAGTGTCCAGGCCATGGCGTCTGGCGCGAGAGTGGGGTCGGCGGCGATGGTGGTGTTCATGGTGACTTCCGTGGTGGCGCTGATCGCAGGTTTGTCGATATGTCAGTGTGAACCTTCCCATCATGGTAGGGTCAAGCGACTGGCATCCGTATCCTTGTCACGTTCATGGTCATGTCATGACGGATCTTGACCTTGACATTGTGGCAAGGTTCATAGTGCAGGTGTTCAACAACCCATCGGAGATTCGCATGATTGAATTCACCATCAACGACATGAGCTGCGGCCACTGCGCCGGTGTCATCACCAAGACCGTGAAAGCCCTCGATTCCGCGGCCAAGGTCGACATCGATCTGGCACACAAGAAAGTGACGGTCGAGTCCACCGAGAACCGCGCAGACCTTGCCGCTGCGCTGACAGAGGCAGGCTACCCGCCGGATACCCGGCCCTGACTGACTACACTTGGCGGCCATGAAGCCCTGTCGACCTGCCGTATTCCTGTGCCTGTTGCTGAGCTTCGGCGTTGCCGGGGCTGCGTCCACCAGCGTATTTCTGGAGGAGTTGACCACCGTGCAGGTGGCCGCAGCGTTGCAACGCGGTACGCGCACGATCATCATTCCGGTGGGGGGTACCGAACAAAGCGGCCCGCATCTGACGCTGGGCAAACACAACATCCGGGTGCGGGTGCTGGCGGGCAAGGTGGCGCAGGAGTTGGGCGACACCCTGGTGGCGCCGGTGCTGGCCTATGTGCCTGAGGGGAGGGTGGACCCACCGACAGAACACATGCGGTTTGCCGGCACGATCTCGATTCCCGAGGCGGCATTTGCTGCCGTGCTGGAGGGTGCGACCCGCAGCTTCTGGCAGCACGGTTTTCGCAGTGTGGTGCTGGTGGGTGACCACGGCGGCTACCAGAACGTGCTGCAGGCCCTGGCCAACCGGCTCACGGCCGCAGGCGCCCAAAATGGCAACCGGGTGTTTTTCATCGGGGCCTATTACCGAGCCACGCAGACCACCTACGTCGACAGTCTCAAGGCCCAGGGGCTTAGCGCGTTGCAGATCGGCAGCCACGCCGGCAGCGCCGACACCGCGTTGCAGATGGCCGTCGCTCCGTCATCCGTGTTCCCCGAATTTTTCGAACAGGCCGCGCGTGATGGCGCCAAGGGCGGTACTTCCGGCGATCCGCGAGCCGCGAATGCAGCCCTGGGGCAGGCCGGCGCGGACGCCGTGGTGCGCGATTCCGTTGCGGCGATTCGCAAAGCCGTGTCATCCTCACACTGACCTCGCGCGTTATGGGTGAGTTGGCTGCAGCGCAGCCCGGCACGTGACCATTGCCCGTCTTCTTTTTTCCCCTTTTTTCCAAACTCAGCATGAACAAACATCGAATGGCACTGGGTGCGGGGCTGGCGCTGATCGCGGGTCTGGCCTCGGCCTGGGTCGCGGTGGCCCAGACGGGTGCTCCGGCAATGGCCAGTTCAGCGGCTGTGCCGACCCGTGCCACGCTTGACCTTGTCCCTGGCATGCCACCAGTGGCCGACCCAACGAACCTGTACCGGGAGACCGGTGCCAACCAGTTCAGTCCGGCGGTCGCCAACGCACTGGCGCGTATCTACGTGCCCAATCGGGCGGCCAACACGGTCTCGGTCATTGATCCGGCTACGCTCAAGGTGGTCGACACTTTCAAGGTCGGTGTGCACCCGCAGCATGTCGTGCCGTCCTGGGACCTGCGCACCTTGTGGGTCGCGAACAATGCCGAAGGACGCACCGATGGTAGCCTGACGCCGATCGATCCGCTGACCGGCAAGCCTGGCAAGACCATCGCTGTGGACGACCCCTACAACATGTACTGGACGCCCGACGGCAAACACGCCATCGTGGTCGCAGAGGCCTACAAGCGACTCGACTTCCGAGACGTGGCCACCATGCAGGTGCAGTTTGCGATTGAGACGCCGGGCTGCGCAGGCATCAACCATGCCGACTTTTCGATCGACGGGCGTTATGCGCTGTTCACCTGCGAGTTCAATGGCAGCATTACCAAGATCGACCTGGTCAACCGCAAGGTCCTGGCCACCATCAAGCTCAGTGCCTACTTCGATCGTCCGGATGCCCTGGCCCTGATCGCCAAGCCGGGCAAGAAGCCACGCCTGATTCCGGACCCGGGCCAGCCGGGCAACGAAATCTGCACCACACCCGGCATGCCGCAGGACGTGCGGGCCTCACCGGACGGCAAGACCTTCTTCGTGGCCGACATGATGGCCGACGGCGTGCATGTGGTCGACGGGGCCAGTTTCCGCCAGATCGGTTTCATTCCCACAGGTGTCGGCGCCCATGGCCTGTATCCCAGTCGGGACGGCAAGAGCCTGTACGTGGCCAACCGCGGTAGCAATCAGATCCGGGGCAAGCCGCTTGGCAAGGGCAGTGTGTCCGTGATTGACTTTGCCAGCCGCAAGGTGGTGCACAACTGGCCGATACCCGGTGGCGGCAGCCCCGACATGGGCAACGTCAGCGCCGACGGCCAGCACCTGTGGTTGTCGGGCCGTTACGACGATGTGGTCTATCGCATCGACACCACCAGCGGCGCCATCGACAAGGTCAAGGTGGGACGCGAGCCACACGGCCTGACGGTATGGCCGCAACCTGGACGTTATTCGCTCGGGCATACCGGCAATCTTCGCTGAGACGCCGGCCGCCAGGACCGTTCAGGTCAGGTCAGGTCAGGTCGGCTCTGGCCCATGTACATAGATGGTCAAGGGCACACCCGCGCCTTTCTCGAACGCGAGCACCTTTTCGATCAGGCGTTCGCTGAAGGAATTGCCGGCAGGCAACATCATCAGGCCACTGGGCGAGAAAAGATCGCGTGAAAGGATCATGTTTTCGACCAGATCGATGCCACCCAATACCAGTTCATTGGGCGGTGCCTTGACGGCCTTGCTTGCGACAGCCTTGGCCGCAGTTTTCGGCGGATCCCCATTGAGCACGGCCAGAAACCCCTCGACGACCCAGGGGTCGTAACGTTTGCCGCTGGATGTCTCGATCACCGCCTGGGCTTCGCGGGGCTTGAGGTGGCGCGGCGCCAAGGCACCGATCTGCAGGTTGTCGTAGTCCGCACAGACCGCCAGGATGCGCGCACCAATCACGATGGCGCGACCGCGCAGATGGTTGGGATACCCGCCACCGTCAAAACGCTCGAGTTGCGCGCCGATGCTGCCGGCCGCACCACGCAGGTCCTGCAGCGGCATCAGCAACTGCTCGGCCCGCGCCGGGTGGGCGCGGTAATCCTGCAACTGCCAGGGTTTCATGCTGGCAACCGGTGTGTCGAGCAGATCGTCCGAAAAGGCCAGTTTGCCGACTTCATGCAGGAGCCCGGCAACAAACACCTCCTGCACCAGCACGGGTTCGAGTTCGAGCCGTGTCGCCACCTTGCGCGCCATATCCGCCACCCTGCGTGAATGACCGGCCATCTGGGTGCGTCGGCTTTCGATCAGGCTGGCGAAAACCTTGAGCGACACGACAAAGTTGTTCTTCAACCGCTCGTTGACCTGGGTCAGTTCCGCCTTGGTCGCGCTGGCATTCTGTTCCAGGCTGTCCTTGAGCGCGCGCAGCTCTTCGGCGCGCCGCCGGGCCGTGGCAGCGATATGATTGCGTTCCCGCAGCTGCCGGGCCCGGTCGATGGACTCACGCACCTGCGCGATCAACTGGGCATTGTCCCAGGGCTTGGCGATGTAGCGGGCTATCTCGCCGCGGTTGACCGCCTCGATGATGGAGGCGGCATCTGCCTGACCCGTGAGCAGAATGCGCACCGTGTCCGGCCAGCGTTCGCATACCACCTGCAAGAATTCGGCACCGTTCATGCCTGGCATGCGCATGTCCGAAATCACGATATCGGCAACACTTTCTTCGAGCATGGTGACGCCGGCAGGGCCACTGTCGGCCACGCGAACGGCCATGCCGTTGGCGCGGAACAGCCGGCTTAGCGTCGACAGGATATGGGGCTCGTCGTCGACGCACAGTACGCTGAGCTGCGGTGCAGGCGGCCCATCCGGCTCGGTCAGCCCGGTCAGGTCGGAAGAGTCTTCGTTTTCCATGGATATCGCTGTTTCGGCGTTCGGTTCATTTACGCCGCGTCGGGGAACGGCTGGACGATCGGAAGGGTAACCCGGAATACGGTGCCCTGTCCAACGACGGTACTCACCGTCATCTGGCCCAGATGCTTTTGCACGATACCGTAGGAAATGGACAGCCCGAGGCCAGTGCCCTTGCCCACCGGCTTGGTCGTGTAGAACGGATCGAAGATCCGCGGCAGGTGCTCATCGGCAACTCCCATGCCGGTGTCTTCGACTTCGAACCAGACATGGCCTGCGTCGCAGCCAATGCGGATCGTGATCGTTCCGCGCTTCGGACCCATGGCTTGGGCCGCATTGACCAGAAGGTTCATGACAACCTGGCCTATTTCCGAGGGGTGGCATTCGATATCGGGAACCACCGCAAATTCCCGGGTCACGTCGGCGTGGTACTTGATCTCGTTGTTGACGACATTGAGCGTCGATTCAATGCATTGCGACAGGTTCAGCCACTGCCATTCGCGCGTG
>JBKJRR010000230.1:0-2847 GCA_046594635.1 Burkholderiaceae bacterium | reverse complement strand
CATGGGAATGCTATTGGTAATGATTCGCATGCGACAAGTAGTGGCAGTCACTGGCGCCCGCAGCGGGTCTTTCGGACCCCATGCGTAATCGCGACTCCGCCTGCGCAGGTCCTGGTTACGGGCGCCGCCTCGCCTGGTGGTCGGTCAGTGTGGCGCTATTTCTGGTGGGTTGTGCCTTGGCGCCGCTACCCCAGTCGGAGTCGCCGACGCCACCACCCATAGCCGTCGTGCCACCACCCAAACCGACACCCCGCATCGGACTGGCCTTAGGCGGTGGTGCCGCCAGGGGCTTTGCCCACGTCGGGGTGATCCAGGTGCTGGAGGAGGCAGGCGTGCGCCCCTCGTTCGTGATCGGTACGTCGGCCGGCAGCCTGGTGGCCGCGATATATGCCAGCGGGCGCAGTGGCGCCCAACTCCAGCAGATTGCCGAAGACATGGAGGAGGCCAGCCTGACCGACTGGACCTTGCCCTTGTTCAGACGAGGCATGTTGCGCGGAGATGCGCTGGCCCGATACGTGAACCAGCAGGTCGGCATGCGTCCGATCGAGGCCATGGAGATAGCTTTGGGCATCGTGGCCACCGATCTGCACAGTGGCGACAGCATCGTGTTCCGCCGCGGCGATACCGGGTTGGCAGTGCGAGCGTCGAGTGCCATTCCAGCCTTGTTTCAGCCGGTGCGAATAGGTGGCCGGGACTATGTCGACGGCGGCTTGGTGGCGCCCGTACCGGTTCGCTTTGCACGCGAGATGGGGGCGGACTTCGTTATTGCGGTGGATATCTCCAGCGGCCCCGCAGGCACTGGGGCGGATGGCATGCTGCAGGTGCTGATGCAGACCTTCTCCATTATGGGCAAGAGCATCAATGCTCTGGAACTGCGTGGCGCCGATGTTGTTGTGCGACCGGTACTGACAGACGTGGGCAGCACCGATTTCGCCGCCCGCAGGCGCTCCATCGAGGCGGGGCGCGCGGCGATGCTGGCGGCCTGGCCGGCGCTCAAGACGCAACTGGCCCGCGCGACCCGCTGACAAGCCCGTGGTGCAGGCGGTAAACGTCGCCGCAGTTCGGACTGCCAAGGCCTTGCCTCTCACGCCGTCGGGTCATGCCAGCCGGATCCTGTTCACGTCCTGGATGATCACGATACCAATCGGTCGGGCCCGGTTGCGTACCGTGATTTCCTCGCGCCGCATGCCGTTCACATCCAGCCCTGCGTTCTGAGCCACCGGTTCGGATACGACCAGTGGACACTGAAACTGCTTGGTCAGGTCCTGCAGGCGGCTGGCGGTGTTGACCACGTCACCGACAGCGGTCAGATAGGTTGCAACGCCGCGCCCCATGTGTCCGACCACGGTCGAACCGCAGTGGATGCCGATGCCCAGTCGCAGCGGTTCGGCCAACTCTTCGTGCAGGTCTGCGCTAAGGCGTTCGATGGCGGACTGCATGGCGCTTGCCGCCCGCAGTGCATCGCGCGCACCGGCGCGCAGCCCGCTTTGCACTCCGAACAGGGCCATCACGCCGTCGCCGGTGAATTGGTTGGCGACGCCACCCGAGGCCTCGATGGCCGCGCCTACGGCGTCAAAGTAGCGGTTGAGCAGAAACACCACGTCATAGGGCAGTCGCCGCTCGGACAGGCTGGTGAATCCGCGCAGGTCGGCGAACAGCACGCAAACCTCGCGCTCCTCTCCCGCGATGACCCGCCCTTGCGTCAGGGCCAGCGCGGGCGGGATACTCGGCGGTATCAGCGGCGTGACTTGCAGGTTCTGCTGCGGGCGCAATTGGCAGGCCAACCGCACGTTGGCCGCAGCCCCGACCCGCGCCAGCACCCGGGCCTCGGCGACGCTGGGTTCTGGCAATCCACCATCGGGAGCGTCGACGCGGATCCGGCAGGTCGAACAGCGACCGCGACCGCCACAAACCGACGCATGGGCAATACCCGACAGACGGCTGGCCTCCAGTACCGTGAATCCCCTGGGCACGGTCACCACCTGCTGGTTGGGGTAGCGGATGCGCACCGAGCGACCCGCTTCGTGCCATTGACGCAACAAGCGCGCCAGCAGTGTCAGTACCAGAATCACGGCCAGTGCGGTCAGAATCTCGTCGCGGGTCTGGTACAACGCGGCCAGTTCGATGGCTTGCGGTACTTGCGCGTCGGTGACCGTCTCGCGCAGCCACTGCCGGTCGGTGGCGCGCAATGCCACATAGCGCCCCGCCTGTGCAAACCCAAGCAGGGCCAGCACCGGTACCAGCACCGCAAGCGTGTACAAGACCATGACCAGGCGGTGGTAGGTTGGCCACATGCGCATCGCGTAGTGGATGCCGATGCAGCCGTGGGTCCAGGCCGCCAGCAGAAGTATGCCTTGCCAGACACCCAGTTCGGGCCGCAGTTGCCAGAACAGCAGCACCAGCATGGTGTACGAATCCTGGTAGCCGTAGGCCAGCGCGGCTCCGCGGGTGAACACGATGTGGTTGACCAGCACCAGCGGAATGAACAGGCCCAGCAACAACTGCGTGGCTTGCCACAGCGGCATGCGCAGATGGCGCCGCAGATAGATGGCCCAGAAGGCCAGCGCGAGGTGCACCAGCACGGCGCAAAACAGCAATGCCGAGCCGACCGGATTGCGCCACACGGCAATGAACAACCAGCGGCCGGCCTCCATGGCCTGCAGCGAGATCAGTCCCAGTGCGTGGTTCAAAAGATGCGTGCTGACGAAAACGAACAGGATCAGCCCGCTATGGAGACGGACCCTTCGCAAAATGGCAGGGCTGGCCCAGGGCGTCAAATGGGCCATGATCGCGGGCCGAACGAGGACTTGCGCCGGCGCACCAATCCGTATCCGGGCCTTGGCGCGC
>JBKJRR010000024.1:0-3872 GCA_046594635.1 Burkholderiaceae bacterium | reverse complement strand
GCCGGGCCCGGCATCAGCAATACCATCACGGCGCTGAAAAATGCACAGCTGGCCCAGTCTCCGCTGGTGCTGTTCGGCGGTGCGGCGCCCACGGCCTTGCAAGGCCGTGGCGCCTTGCAGGACATCGATCAGCGTCCGCTGGTGGCGCCGCACGTGAAGCGGTTTTTCAAGATCCGGCGCGTGACAGACCTCGGGCCGGCCGTCGACGAAGCCTTTGCCCTGGCCTGCAGTGGCGTGCCAGGGCCGGTGTTCATCGAGTGTCCGGTTGACCTGCTGTACGACGAAACAACCATCCGGCAGTGGTATGCGGATGCGGCCGGCAAGGGCCGCTCGATCGGTGAACGCATGCTGCGTTTTTATCTGGGCCGCCATGTCAGGCGCATGTTCGCCGGCTCCGATGCCTTGGCGGGCAGTTTTGTCAAGCCGGTCGCCGTGCCCACACCCGCTGCCGCGAGCATGCGCAAGGCCTTGGCGGCCTTGTCGCAAGCGCAACGCCCGCTGATGGTGATCGGCAGCCAGACGCTGGCGCACGTCACCCAGGCCGCCGTCATTGCCAAGGCCATCGGCGAGCTCGGCATTCCGGTTTACCTGTCCGGCATGGCACGCGGACTGCTCGGGCGTCAGCATCCGCTGCAACTGCGCCACCAGCGGCGCCAGGCCTTGCGCGAAGCAGACTGCGTCGTGCTGGCCGGTGTACCGTGCGATTTCCGGCTCGACTACGGCAAACACATACGGCGCAGCGCCAAGCTGATTTCCGTCAACCGCAGCGCCAGGGACGCGCGACTCAATCGCCGCCCGGACGTGGCGGTGATCGGCGACGCCGGACTGTTTCTGCAGTCGATGGTCGAGGCGGGCGCGGTGTGGAGCCAGCGCCGGGCCAGCTGGCAGCCCTGGATCGAACAGTTGCACTCGCGCGACGCCGAACGCGAGAGCGGCATCGATGCCCAGGCCCGCACAGAGGGAACGATGGTCAATCCGGTGGCCTTGTTGCAGATGGTCGAACACACGGCTGGCGACAAGGCACTGATCGTGGCCGACGGCGGTGATTTTGTCGCCACCGCCGCCTATGTGTTGCGCCCGCGTGCGCCGCTGCGCTGGCTCGATCCCGGCGCTTTTGGCACGCTGGGTGTGGGCGCCGGGTTCGCGCTGGGCGCGGCCTGCTGCCATCCTGACGCCGAGGTATGGATCATCTTCGGTGACGGTGCCTGCGGTTACGGCCTGGTCGAGTTCGACAGCTTTGTGCGTCACGGCATACCGGTGATTGCCATCGTGGGCAACGACGCGGGCTGGACACAAATCGCACGTGAACAGGTCAAGTTGCTACACGACGACGTGGGCACCGTGCTGGCACGCACCGACTACCACAAGGTCGCGGCGGGATTTGGCGCACAAGGCCTGCTGGTGCGCCGTCTGGACGAAGTTCAGGCGACACTGACCCAGGCGCGCGCACTCGCCCGCAGCGGCAAACCCGTACTCGTCAACGTTTGGCTCGACAAGACAGAATTCCGAGAAGGTTCGCTATCCATGTAGCGGCCATCATGGTGCCCGGCAAAATCAACTTCACCAGGAGACCCACGGCATGGCTGAACACGCGCTGATACTCGACTCCATCCAGGACCACGAAGTCAGGCAGAAGGACACGGTCTTTCTGACCCAACCGCTTGGCGCCGGCAAGGTGCTCGACTACACCTGGGGCCAAACACTCGATCAGGCGCGGCGCATGGCGGCGCATCTGCAAAGCCGCGGCCTGGGCGCCGGCGACCAGATCGCGATCCTGACCAAGAACTGCGCACATTTTTTCATGGCAGAACTCGCGATCTGGCTCGCCGGTGGCACCACGGTGGCGATCTTCCCGACCGAAGGACCCGACACGATCAGGTTCGTGCTCGAACACAGCGAAGCCAAGCTGCTGTTCGTCGGCAAACTCGACACCTGGGAACAACAAAAGAGCGGTGTTCCGGTCGACCTGCCGTGTATCGCGCTGCCGCTTGCGCCGCCCACCGGTTTCAACCAGTGGGACGATCTGGTCGCGCGCACCGAACCACTGGCCGGGAAATTGACACGCGCCGCGGACGACCTGGCCATGATCATCTACACCTCGGGCTCGACCGGTACACCCAAGGGTGCCATGATCACCTTCAGCGCCGTCTCGGCCGTCGGCAAGGGTTATACCGACGACCTTGCATTGCGCATGGACCCGAGCGCGCGCATGCGCGTGCTGTCGTACCTGCCACTGGCGCACTCGTACGAACGTGCGGTGATCGCCGCACCGGCCTGGCACAGCGGGCGCACCCATATCTTCTTTGCCGAGTCGCTCGACACCTTCGTGGCCGACCTGAACCGGGCCCGCCCCAACCTGTTCGTCTCGGTGCCGCGGCTGTGGCTGAAGTTCCAGCAGGGCGTGCTGACCAAGATGCCGGCAAAGAAGCTGAACTTTCTGCTCGGCCTGCCCATCATCGGCAAACTGGTCGGGCGCAAAGTTCTCACCGGCCTGGGGCTGGACCAGGTACAACTGGCAGCCAGTGCTTCGGCGCCGATCCCGCCAGAATTAATCGCCTGGTACCGCAAGCTGGGCCTGAACCTGTTCGAGGGTTATGGCATGACCGAGGACTTCGCGTTCTCGCACCATTCGACCGAACAGTTCAATGCCCCCGGATATGTCGGGGTTCCGTACGATGGCGTGGAAGTGCGCATCGGCTCGGGCAGCGAAATCCTGATCAAGTCGCCGGGGCAGATGAAGGGTTACTTCAAGCGTCCCGACCTGGACAAGGAAAGCTTCACCGAAGACGGCTTCTTCAGAACTGGCGACATGGGCGAACGCCGCCCCGACGGCCTGCTCAAGTTGACCGGGCGAGTCAAGGAACTTTTCAAGACTGCCAAGGGCAAATATGTCGCACCTGCTCCGATCGAGAACCGCATCAACGAGCATCCGATGGTCGAGCTCTCCATGGTGTCGGGTGTCGGCCAGCCTTCGGCCTACGGCATCGTGGTATTGGCAGAAACCATCCGACCCAGGCTTGCCGATGCTGCCGTGCGCGCCGAGGTGCAGTCGGAGATGACTGCGCTGCTCAAGCGGGTCAACGACGGAGTGGCCGACTATGAACGGCTGCAGATGCTGGTGATCGCCAAGGAACCGTGGTCGATTGAAAACGGTTGCCTGACGCCCACCATGAAGATCAAGCGCAGCCGTATCGAAGCGGAACTGCAACCGCGGGTCGACGACTGGTACCGGGTCAAGACGCCGGTGGTCTGGGCCTGATCTGGCACAGGACGGGCCGCGCGGCGCCAGCGAATCGCGGCCTGCGTTGTGCCGAAGCGGCGCTTGTTTGGCGAGGGACAATGGACTGATGTCGAACGACCTGCGGGCCCAGGCCCGCGAACTTCTGCTCTGCTGTGATGCCACGACCAAGGCCGCCGGCACCCGGCTTCTGAAAACGACCGACCCGGTCTTTCCCCAGGCGATTTATGCCGAGACAGCGGCGATGCCCGGACGACCGGAGCGTCCGGCACTTGTCGGATTCAATATGCTGGCCCGGCGCTCGCCTGCCACCGTACACGGGCGGGCGGTCCTGTTGCACGCACTGACACATATCGAGTTCAATGCCATCGGCCTGGCATTGGACATCGTCTGGCGTTTTCCCGGCATGCCAGACGCGTTTTACCGTCAGTGGATCGGTGTGGCGCGCGAGGAAGCCCAACATTTTGAATTGCTCCGCGCCCATCTGCAGACCCTGGGCCATGACTACGGGGATTTCCCGGCCCACAACGGCCTGTGGGAGATGGCCCACAAAACCCGTGACGACGTGCTGGCGCGACTGGCACTGGTGCCACGTACGCTGGAGGCGCGCGGCCTGGATGCCTCGCCCCCGATG
>JBKJRR010000073.1:0-3965 GCA_046594635.1 Burkholderiaceae bacterium | reverse complement strand
GTTTAGGGAAGGCCTCTTTGAGCAGTTGCAGCCGCTTTGCCCCCAGGTCCGGCGCCATCATGGACAAGCCCGTGATGTTCCCTCCTGGCCGAGCTAGGCTTGCGACGAGCCCGTCCGCTACGGGATCCGAACTGAGTGGCATGACGATGGGAATCGTCCGTGTCGCCTGCTTGGCCGCCAAGACCGAAGGCGACGTCATGGCTACGATGACGTCAACCTTCAGGCAAACAAGTTCCGCGGCCAACGCAGGCAACCGCTCAAGCTTTCCTTCTCCCCAGCGAATCTCCAGTAGAAAATGCTTGCCTTCTACATAGCCCAGTTCCCGCAGCCCCTGCCGGAAGTCTTCCAAGAACGGTGAGGAATTATTTTGCGGCACCGCTGGGTGTAGGAAACCGATTCGAGGAGTCTTCGCCGACGGCTGTTGAGCGAACGACGCGAGTGACGCGGCGAGCACGCCCGCGCCAAGTGAAGTTACGACCTGCCGGCGAGACACCCTATAGGCCCGCCTCATTCGATCACCCGATTCGCACGCAGCAGGATGGACTGCGGGATTGCGACGCCCAGCGTCTTCGCCTTCTTCAAGCCCAGTTCCAACTCGAACTTGCTCGCCTGCTCGACCAGCAGATCCGCGGGGTTGGTCCCATTCAGGATGCGGGCATCTTCACGCACCGGGGCTGCAGTCACGGCGGCCACCGCGGGCGGCCAACCGCAAGACGCTGCGAAATGCCGGCCGGGCATTTCGGACTGTGGTGCGTGGCTGTACGCGGCATGGTCAAACGCACTCCATCGCGTGCCAATTTCCCTGGTTTGCCCGTAGCCAGATTGATCTCAGGCCAGTGGGCAGGGCACGGGCTGCTCAACGGGCGCTCACAAAGCCCTGCATTAGCCGGTTTTGGCAGCACAAGCCGGCAACCATGCGGTAGAAAACGACACAATCTGGCGTCTGCAAATCCATATCGCCGAAGCCTTCAATTTGGTATTTTTGTATCTATTGGTAATAACTTGAATCTGGTGGGGTGGCTCGTTCGTACCATCCTTGAGAGTTTCGCGTAATCCTGTGCTGAACTCTCGACTTAACTTCAAGGAACTCTCATGAAACATAAATTCATCGCCTCGACGATCCTGGCCAGTGGTCTCGCCATGACCGCGTTCGCCGCTCAAGCCCAGGGCGACTTCGCCACCCTGTCAAAAGCACCAGCAGCCATTGCGCTGACAGCCGATCAGATGGCCAAGGTCGAAGGCAAGGCACACATCTATCTCTTGGTTGAACACCGCGGAGTCGAGTTGCCAGCGACCGCTGAAGCCGCGACCAGGGTAGCGGCGCCGACCCCGAAGGGCGGCGACTTTGCGCGCACTCCCAGTCGTTATGCAACCGCTTTCGACTTCCTGCCCCCGCCGCCCCCACGCTGATTTGCCGTCACCACCGATACCAGCGTGTGTCTCGGCGCTGGCCGCGGCACTAGTTGTCGCGGCCGGTTGCGCGACCGCTGAGCCGCTGTCAGCCGGGTCTGGCGTGCGTATTCACGTCGCGCCCAAATCGATGAAGGATCTGCGCGATCACAACCTGGTCCGTCAGGCGAAAGATTATTCCTGTGGCGCCGCGGCTCTGGCCACCTTGCTCAGCCACGGTCTGAATGACCCCGTGACTGAAGAGCAGGTGCTGGCAGATCTGTTCGCCCAGCTTTCGCGCGACGATGCCACGGTGCGGCAAAAGACGGGATTCTCGCTGCTGGACATGCAGAAGGTGGCGCAGCGGCGCGGCTACAAGGCGCAGGCGTTTCGCCTGACGGCTCAGGACCTGGCCAACCTGACCGGACCCGTGATCGTTTTCATCGCGCCGCAGGGCTATAAGCACTTTGCGGTGCTTCGTGGGGTTCGCGGTGACCGGGTGTTTCTGGCCGACCCTTCGCGTGGCAACGTGCGGATGCCGGCATACCAGTTTTTCCAGACGTGGCTGGACAATGAAGGCACTGGCATCGTGTTCGTCGTGGAGCCGCAAACATCGGTCGTCGGTTCAGACACCCGTTTGAGCATCCTGCCGGGCACATCGACACAGCCTGAACTCCTGAGTGCCCGCGAGCTTTTGGCGGTGGGCGCCTCATCACTTTCCCCTCTCGGACGGACCCGATGAACCTTCGCACGACACTGATCGTAATGGGCCTTTCCCTGTGGGGCAGCGCCGCGCTCGCGGACACGGCACCAGCGATGCCTCTGGCCAATGCAGGTAGCGATGGCCGCACCGAAGCAGCGATGGCCTCGGAAACCTTGACCGTGCTTGAGGCGGCTGCGCTGTTGCGTGTCGACCCAGCCGCCGTTGTCCGGCTGGCCAGTGCCCAGAAGATTCCAGCGCGGCAGATCGAGGCAGACTGGCGCTTCAGCCGATCAGCACTGGTGGCGTGGCTGGCGGGAGACTGGACTATTCGTACGCTGGTCGACCCCGCTTCCATCCGGGCCGAGGCAGGGGGGGAGGCCCGGACCTCCCTCTGGGCAACGGGCACCGCGCTCACGGCGCAGGCTGCAGCGTCCAGTGTCGGTCGCGGAGCTTCCCAGATCCAGCCCACAACCCTTGCGAGTGCCGATCCGGCCAGTCCTTCGATAGGCGTTGCGCCCGGCCAGCGTACAGCCAACGAGGTGTTTTTGCGTGATCAGCAAGTGCTGCTGGCGCCCAAGGAGTGGACGCTCGATCTGGGATTGCTGTATTCGCGCCGCGATCGCCAGCTGCTGGCTGCGGCCAACGGCGGCACCGTGTTGGCGAACGCGGAATCTGAAACCTTCCAGACCCAGCTGACGGCCCGCTACAGCCTGATCCAGGACACCGAAATTTTCGCCACCACCTCCCATGTGCTTCAGAAGGCCAGCATCTACGCCGGCGATGAACGCCTGAGCCGTGCGTCGCGCTCGGAGATGGGCGATATCGGCATCGGTCTGCGCCATACCTTGCTGCGCGAAGGGCTGGGCCGTCCGGACGTCATCGTGAGCCTGGATGCCCGCATTCCGACGGGCGACACCTCTTCGGCTGTCGGGACCTCGGTCACCCTGGTCAAAAGCCTGGATCCGGCGGTGTTGTTTGGCACGTTGGGGTACCGACGCACATTCAGCCGCGAATTCGCCGACATCACCCGACTGGAGCATCGTCACCGGGTTGATCTGACCCTGGGCTTTGCCTTTGCCCTTAACGATACGCTGTCCCTCAACACCGCCATTGCCACTGCCTACAACCGGGCAGCGACGTTCAGCGCAACCCGGCTGCGGCAATCCTCCACGACGGCATTGCAACTTGGAATGACGGCCCGGGTCGCGCGCGGGGTCTATTTGCAGCCTTCCGTCAGTTATCGCCTGAGCGGCCCGGGTACTGGTTTTTCACTGGGTCTGAACGTGCCTGTCACGTTCTGACCCAAATCGCTGCGCTGCGCGTTGAGGTTTTTTCCCGAGCGCAGGTTTGAATACAAGAAGGTGGTGAGCGCGTCTCGCAGTACTTCAGCCAGCACGCGGCCGTGCGCTGCGGCACCCCCGAGGGCCAGCGGATGTAGCCGCTTTGCTGCTACATCACAGGCACATCGTGATGTCGCTGTTGGAGTTCATGCAGCGTCTGGCAGGGCTGTTGCCCCCGCGCCAGTCGAACACTCGAACGACTGCTTCAAGGCGAATTGTTGCGCCAATCCGGTGCCCGATTGAGATCGCAAGAGTTCCCCAATCGGTTGGTCTGACCGGCCGTTTCCTGCCATTTTTCGCCAGTCGCCAGGACAAGCCGATGACGCGATCGTGGCCATCGTGTTTGCTGCGAAAGCGGGCACTGGCTGGCGCTCCGCCATCAGCTCTTGACGGCCAATTCAAGACGATCGCGTCAGGCCGCTTTCCGGTGCCACGATGACAAGCTCGGCGGCGCGCATCATTCCCGACGACCGGCGCAAAGTTGCAGGTGCTGGCCGATCTCGACCAGCGTCCGCTCGAGTTGCTCGAAATCT
>JBKJRR010000060.1:0-3846 GCA_046594635.1 Burkholderiaceae bacterium | reverse complement strand
GTCGATGCCATATTCAGTGTTGTCGTAGCCGATGCGCTTGATGGTGTCGCGCGCGACCTGGATGTAGTCGACATGCGCGTTGGTCGTGATCTCGCCGGCGAGCACGACAAGGCCGGTATTGCACAGCGTTTCCGCTGCGACGCGGCTGCGTGGGTCCTGCTTGAAAATTGCGTCGAGAATGGCATCCGAGATCTGGTCTGACACCTTGTCGGGGTGTCCTTCGGATACGGATTCGGACGTAAAGAGAAAATCGTTCGCCATCAAAAGCTCCTTTAGCTCGATCAACACATTGTGAAATCTGCGTTGCCGGGGCCGGTGGGCTCAGGCGAACGCTTTAGCAGTTTTATCCAAGGCACAATGGCCGCTTTTGATCGCCGGACCGTTGTGGGTGTCGCCCTGCAAGTAGTTCGATAACTCGGCGACCCGCGCATTTTACGCTTCCCAATGACCCGACTCTTTGTTCTTCTGTCCAGACTGCCACTGTGGTTGCTGCATGCCATGGGCTGGCTGCTGGGTTGGACGGCATATGGACTGTCGCCGCGCTACCGCCGCAAGTTCCTGGAGAACGTGGCGCAGGCCGGGTACGGCTGGTGGTCGGTGCGTGGGGCCGTCGGTGGCGCTGGGCGCATGGTCGGCGAGTTGCCTCGGCTGTGGCTGGGTGCGCCCGCCCATTGCGAATGGGAAAACGACGCCTGTGTTGACCGCGCCTATGCCGCCGGGCGTGGCGTGATCTTTCTTACGCCGCATCTGGGGTGCTTCGAGATTTCGGCGCAAGGCCTGGCTCAGCGGTATTCGCAGCGTTATGGCCCGCTGACCGTGTTGTACCGCCCGGCGCGCCAGGCCTGGCTGGCCCGGCTGATGCGCGCCGCACGTGACAGACCAGGCCTTGCGACCGCGCCCACCACGCTGGCCGGCGTGCGCCAGATGATACGGTCCCTGCGTGCCGGTCATGCTGTGGGATTGTTGCCAGACCAGGTGCCGCCGGACGGCATGGGGGCCTGGGCACCATTCTTTGGGCGCGACGCCTACACCATGACGCTGTCGGCCCGGTTGGCTCAGCAGACCGGAGCCACGGTCCTGTTGTTGTGGGGCGAACGTCTGCCCTGGGGGCGTGGCTTTCGCCTGCATTTTCGCGAGTTGTTGCACCCACTGGCCGAGGATCCGGGCCAGGCAGTGGCCCAGGTCAATCAGGAGATGGAACGGCTGATCCGCGAGTGCCCGTCGCAATATCTGTGGGGTTATGCGCGCTACAAGCACCCGAAAGCGTCCGCGTGAAGCCCACGCTGGCACCCGCTCAATGGCGAGTTGTTGGCGCGTACCCGCTGCAGGGGCCGCCGTGTTGAGTCACGCCGGCATTGCACTCATGCGTGTGCTGGCGTATTTGCCGCTGGCGTGGGTGCGGGCCCTGGGTGTGGTGTTGGGTTGGGCGCTCTTTTTTCTCGCGCTCTCGCGCCGGCGCGTGGTCCAGGTCAATCTGCGCCTGTGTTTTCCACAGCGCACGCCTGCCGAATTGGACTTGCTGGCGCGCCGGACCTTTGTGCATTTTGCGCAGGCCTGGCTCGATCGGGGCTGGATCTGGCACGGCAGTACCGCGCAATTGCGCCGTCGGCTGCGCCTGACGGGAACAGTACAGGGTTTGCAGGGGAATCAACCCACGGTGATTTTTGCACCGCATTTTGTCGGCCTGGACGCGGGCTGGACTGCGCTGACCGGGCAGATTCCGCGGGCGTTCACGACGATTTATTCGAACCAGGCCGACCCGGCGCTGGACCAGTGGATTCTGCGAGGACGCAAGCGCTTTGGCACGCCACGGCTATTCGGGCGTGACGATGGGCTCAAGCCGGTGGTACAGGCCTTGCGCAACGGCCAGCCGCTTTATCTTTTGCCAGACATGAACATCACACGCCAGGAGTCCGTGTTCGTGCCGTTTTATGGCGTCTCCACCGCAACATTGACGTCGCTGTCGCGTTTTGCTCACATGGGTCGGGCCCAGGTGGTGCCGGTGGTGACGACGCTCACCGCCACGGGCTACGACGTGCAGGTGTTGCCGGCCTGGACCGATTTTCCGACCGACGATCTGCAGGCAGATGCCGCGACGATGAACTTGCGCCTGCAGACCTATATCGATCAAATGCCGGACCAGTACTACTGGGTGCACAAGCGCTTCAAGGTGCGCCCGGCCGGCGAAACGTCGGTGTACTGACCGGTCAGTAAACCTGACCCGCGACGTCATCCGCCGCATCGGCCGGAGCGCCCGTTGGGTCAGCGGGCGCCGGCGTCGCAGCCGTGCCGCCATCCGCCGGATGGGCCCATTGCCACAACAACTGCGCTACGTCGTCGAAACCCTGGCGTTTGGTGGCGGAAAACAACATGGCCTGCCCGCCGCCGGCCTGCAACTTCGCGATGGACAAGGCCTTGGTCGCTTCGACCCGGGTGAGCTTGTCGGCCTTGGTCAGCAGCAACAGGAATTTCAGGCCCTTTTCAACGCGGGGCCGGATCACGTCGAGCAGGATCTCGTCAAGTTCGGTCACACCGTGGCGGGGATCGCACAGCAGCACGATGCCCTTGAGGTTCTCCCGAGTCACCAGGTAGTTGGCCATCACCTGTTGCCAGCGGATCTTGTCCTGCCTGGGGACCGCGGCATAGCCGTAACCCGGCAAGTCGGCGAATACCGCATCGTTGACGTTCTGCTTGCCGAGCGAGAACAGGTTGATGTGCTGGGTTCGCCCGGGTCTACGTGACGCGAATGCCAGTTGCTTTTGCTGCGTCAAGGTATTGATGCAGGTCGACTTGCCGGCGTTGGATCTGCCGACGAAGGCGATCTCTGGCAGGTCGAGTGCTGGCAGAAAATGCAGTTCAGGCGCAGTCGTGAGAAATTTTGCCGTGTGCAACCAGCCTGCCGCGATTGTGGCGGCGCTGGGTTGTGGCGTTGCAACAGATCGGGCTGCGGTTGCGGCGTGTGGTGGTTTGGAAGTCATGGGTGTCCGGAAGGTTGCCGCGACCCGCATTGTAGAATCTCGTTGTTTTGCCCTCCCTCCAGAAGCTGATCTCCATGACGTTTATTGCCCGACTGACGCTCGTCACCACTTTGGCCCTGGCCTCCTTGTGCGCCTCTGCTCAGGACAAGAAACCCGATCTGGCCAAAGGCGAGGCCAGTTTTGCGGCGTGCGCGGCCTGCCACGCGGCCGATGGAAACTCCGGCAGTCCGGAGAATCCCAAGCTGGCGCAGCAGCATCCCGAATACTTGGTCAAGCAACTGCAGGAATTCAAGTCGGGCAAGCGCAATAACGCCATCATGAAAGGCTTTGCCACTGGCTTGTCGGACGACGACATGCGCAACATTTCGTACTGGCTGACCAGCAAGCAGGCCAAAACCGGATTTGCCAAGGAAAAGGAACTGGTCGCGTTGGGCGAGCGCATCTACCGTGGTGGCATTGGCGAACGCAAGATCGCTGCCTGCGCCGGCTGCCACAGTCCCAACGGGGCCGGCATTCCGTCGCAGTATCCACGCCTGAGTGGCCAGCACGCCGACTACACCAAGGGCCAGCTGACCGCGTTCCGTGACGGTGTGCGTCTGAACAATCCAACCATGGCCCAGGTGGCGGCGCGGCTCAATGACCGCGAGATTCGTGCCGTGGCCGATTACATCGCCGGTCTGCGCTGAAGACGGGCGGGGGCAAAGCCCCCAGTCACCATGAACTGACAAGGTCTGCAATGCGTTGTATTGCGGACCTTTGTTGTTTTGAACCGTCATGGCTGCAGCATCGACCGGGAACCTGTAAGGTCAGACCGTGTCAGACAGACTGAATACTGCTCAGCAAATACAAGGACAGGCCCATGATCATC
>JBKJRR010000021.1:0-5989 GCA_046594635.1 Burkholderiaceae bacterium | reverse complement strand
GGCGGCACCAAGGTGGCGGTCAGCGTCGCCGACCGCAGTGGTATTCGTGGTCGGGTCGCCGAGCCGACTGCCAAGCAAGGTGGCAACGATGCGCTGGCATTGCAGATATTGCGCCTGATCGACAGCAGTTGTGCGCTGGCAAACGTGCAGGCCGCCGATGTGACTGCGGTCGGTGTGTCCTCGTGCGGCCCGTTTCTGATCCGCGATGGCAGTGTCGAGCTGGCCGCGCCCAATATCTGTGGTGGTATGGCGGGTGAAGGCCGGGGCTTGCCCAATGACTGGCACAGCGCGCTTCTGGAAGCGCCGCTGCGCGCGCGTTTTTCCGGCGTGCAGGTTGCCAACGATGCCATTGCCGCGTTGCAGGCCGAGCGCCGCTGGGGCGCCTTGCAAGGGCTGGACCACTGCGGTTACCTGACATGGAGTACGGGTATCGGCGTGGGAATATGTGTCGATGGCCATGTGTTGCGTGGCAAGAACGGCAACGCCGGTCATGCCGGCCACATGTTTGTCGATGACAACAACGATGCCTTGTGTGGTTGCGGCAATATCGGCGATGTTGAAGGCCAGGTCGCCGGCAATGCAATGGCGCGGCGCTTTGCCCCGGCAGGTTTTGTCGATGCCACGGCGCTGCTTCAGGCGGCGCGTGATGGCAAGCCTGACGCCGTTGCAATCGTCGACAAGCTGTGCCGTGTGATGGGGCGCACCTTGTACAACCTGGTCGTCACTCTGGACCTGCAGCGCATCAGCATCGGCGGCAGTGTGTTCTGGCACAACCGTGATTACCTGCTGCCGCGCCTGCAGTCCCATATCGAGGGTCGTCTGCCCGCGTTGACCGAAGGCTTTGCGTTGGTACCCGCCGGTCTGGGTTCACATGTCGGCGACTACGCCGCGCTGGCGCTGGTCGCCTGAGTCGGGCAGCTCCGCGCCGCGGTCAGGCGGGTCTGAACAAACAATTCAAAACGCGACGCGGACGAGTGCTGCCCTTCAGACTGCAGCTTCGGTCAGCGTTTGCGCAGTTCCAGTGCCAGTACCTTCTGTGCGACACAGCGCCCCTGGATTTGACCGCCGGTGACGCCAAAACCGTAATGGATGCCGGCAAACAACCGCGAGCGCGAAGCTTCGTCGGCCGCGGCGCGAAAGCTGGTGAATTCGCGTGGTCCCCAGCCACGGTCGTTGTGTGTGTTGTCGGTGAACCGGGTGGTGGCGCCGAAGACTTGCTCCAGCACGCCCGCTGCCGCGCTCGACTGCACCGAATGGGCTGACGGATATTCCGGAAAAGGCGGCGTGTCCATCATCGTCGGCACCCAGTTGCTGTCGATCGCGAGTTGGATATAGGTCACCGGCCGCAACATGCTGAAACGGTATTTGGCCGACCAGGCTGCGATGAAGGCGTCGGCCATCGCCAGGTTGAGTTGCGCCATGGTGCGCGCCGCATCCGCCAGCGACGCCTTGCGCGCCCGCAACTGGTCATTGGCGATGAAGGCCCAGTGCCCGGCTGGCGTAGGCGTCTTGCCCGGGTCGTCGGCCCAGTACAAGGCGACCTGGCGCTGTTCCTGCGTGGCCTGGCGGCTGATGCGGTAGACCTCGAGCGCATCCTTGTGAAACACCGAATCCTTGCCTTCGTCGTACTTCGGCGGAGTCGGCGGGGAACAATCCTGCGGGTCGGCGAGCGCGAATGGACGGTTGCTGCCCCAGCGCGGCAGCAGGGCCGATGCATAAGCGGGTGGCGTTGCGCTCCACTGGCCCTCGCCGCTGGGCGGCACGTGGTTGGGGATGCCACGGCGCGTGGGTCCCCAGGCTTCATGGCCTCCATCGGTGCGGGCCCAGGTCATCAAGGCCATGGCCATCAAACGGCCGAAGGTCTCCGACCGGTTGCGACTCTCCGGGGACAACGTGGCCGGGTCGAAATCCTGCGCGTGTTGCAACACCATGTTGCGCTCGAGCAGGTCGATGCGGGCCTTGTTGTCGGCGCTGGCATTGCTGTACATCAAACGCGTCATCGTCGCCATGGCGGCGTTGGCCACCGTCGGCCAGTGCAGCGCCTCGTCCGGCTGCGCCCAGGGGAGCGAACTGAGTTCGTTGAGCTGGCCGGCCAGACTGCGGTGGTCGGCCATGCCGGGAACCACCGATTCGTACAACGCCAGCGAAAGGTAGGCGAGCGCGCGTGCTGCCACCGGCGGGCTGAATCCGGGCGTTTGCTGGGTCAGTTGCAGGGCCAGTGAAAACCAGTCGGTTACCAGCGCGCCGCTGTAGCTGCTGGCAGGTGGGGCCGGCGGCGCTGTCGTCTGGGCGCCGCTTGGTGTTGCTAACGTGGCGGCCAGCAGCAGCGCGCCCAGCCAGCGCTGCATGCGGCCCGGCGGGAGTAAGCGCTGTGCCAGCTGGGTGTCGGCCCATGCCCGTCCAACGGCGAGACGCAGGGGACTCATGGCGCACTCCAGCGACGCAGACCACTTTGGCGATCCATCAGATAAAACGCGCCGGATGCAGCACTTTGCCATTCGCTCCAGGTGCCGTGGGGCCAGCGGACCCGCAGCTTGACGGATCTCGCCTGCCCCAGGCCGAAGTGCATGAAGCCCAGATGGCCGCTGGCGTGGCCGCCGCCGATGGTCAATTCCTGGCGGATCACGCGTTGGCCCAGGTCGACCTCGACCCAGGCCCCAACCGCATCGCGGTTGCCACCGCTTTGGCGCAGGCGCAGTTGCAGCCATTGGCCAGGTGACTGCGCGCTGTCGGCGCTGCCGCTGCCGACGTTGCGCCACAACTGGGCCTTGTCCCAGCGGTTGACGACCAGCATGTCAAGCAAGCCGTCGCCGTTGAGGTCGACCAGCAAACCGCCGCGCCCGCGCCGGTAACTCGCCATGCCGGCCTGCTGTCCGGTCTCGACGAACTGGCCGTCCGGTTGTTGCAGCAACAGGTTGTTCGGATCGAGAGTGGCGAAGTCCGGCATGCTGGCCACGTTGCCCTTGACGATGAACAGATCACTGAAGCCGTCATTGTTGACGTCGCCGAACTGCGCATGCCAGGCGGTGGACGGATGGATATCGCCACCGACATAGGGCCGGTGCGCCGTGGCGCCGCGTTTGTAGGCGGTGTCGATGTAACTCGGTCGCTGGCCGTCTCCCTCCAACACCTGCAGTTTGTTGTCGGACATGCTGGTCAGAAACACGGCCGGTCGGCCGCTGCCATCGAGGTCCTGGCTGGCAATGCCCATGCCCCAGATCTGCAACGGCTTCCAGCCCTGCTGCGCCGTGTACAGACTGGGTGCTTGTGCCGGCGGGACCTGCCACAACTGTTCCTGCCCGCCCTTGAAGTATTCGCGGTCATTGCTCACGCGCAGCGCCACGTCGCCACGCCCGCTCCAGTCGTGGAACAACATCGACAGGGCGCAATGCCCAGGCGCGAGCACCAGTGGTGCGGCAAAACCGCGGCTCTCCGGCGCCGGGCGCACCAGGCTGCCGGCCGTGCAGTTGCCCCAGGGGAAGTCTTGGCGGGCCCGGTCGATATAACTTCCGATCGCCAGGGTCGGCCAGTTCTGGCCACGTTCCCAGGTGGCGCTGAACGCGCTGTGCCACAGGTTGTCGCTGGGAAACTTCCACAGATCGTTGGCGCGTTCGAACCGGCAGGCACCCAGGCCGCGAAACAGCTGGACCTCGCCTACGCGCAACACCACCAGATCGGTCTTGCCGTCACCATCGATGTCGATTGGATAAGCGCCGTTGGCGCCGGTGACTTCGAGGCCGGAGCGCTCCTCCTGCAACTTGATCGGTCCAGCGCGGGTACTGCGGTTGCGGTACAGCTTGGACTTGGTCACGCCACCGGTGACAAAGACTTCGGGCAGGCCATCGTCGTCGCAGTCGAAGCTGGCCACGCCACCGCCGATCTGGAACTCGAAGTCTCCTTCGTAGCGGACCTGCAGTCCGGCGCTGTCGGTCTCTTCGATGAAGCGCGCCGGCACAGGGATCGTTTGCGTGGTGCCGGCGAACCCGCACGCCAATGCACCGGTTGCCAGCACGATTTGTGCAACGCGCCGGATCGGCCGCCCCAGCGGCACTTCAGATCGCAACCCAGGCACCGGTACGTTCCGAGGTGAACAAGGCATCGATGACCCGCATATTGCGCACTGCGTCGTCGACGCCCCAGGGCAAAGGTGTCTGACTGCGCACGGCGCGGGCGAACGCGTCGCCTTGCAGGCCATACTGGTCGCATGCAGCGAGGGTGTGAGTGCGGATGCCGCTGCCGTCGAGTGAGGAGCCGTCGTCGGTCAGCACATCGGTGGCCTGTCTGGGTCCGGCGTTGAACGGGATCTTGACCTCGATGCGCTGGTGTTCGCCGATGATCTGGACGCGCTGGTAAGGCACGCTCTGGGTTGATGCGGTGAACACCAGTCGGCGGCCGGAGCCGAAGTCGAGCAGGGCGCTGACCGTGCGGTCGGTGCCGAAGGTCGGATCGCGGTCGAACAAAGCGATCACGCGCTGGGGCTCGCAGTCGAACAGATATCGCGCGGTGACAACGGCATAACAGCCGATGTCGTACAGGGCGCCTCCGCCTTGCGCGAGCTGGTTGCGAATGTTGTCGGCATTGCGGTTGAAATACGAGAACCAGGTCTGGATCGTGCGCATCGGGCCCAGGTCGCCGGAGCGCACGCGCTCGCGCACATGTTGCCATTGCGGATGAAAGCGCACCATGAAGGCTTCCATGATGTGTACCTGTGTGGCGACCTCGCGCAACTGCGCCGCCTGCTCGGCGTCCAGTGCCAGCGGTTTTTCGCACAACACGTGTTTGCCGGCTCGCGCCGCCTGCAGCGTCAGCGCGACATGCTGATCGTTGGGAAGCGGGTTGTAGATGGCTTCAATCGCAGGGTCGGCCAGCAACTCCGCATAACTTCCGTAGGCCACCGGTATGCCCAGCGTTTTGGCTGCAATGTCTGCCCGCTCCAGCGACCGGGAGGCAATGGCGCGTATGTCGCACAGGCTGGCCGCCTGCATTGCGGGGATGACCTTTTCACGGGCGATCTTGGCAGTGCTCAGCACGCCCCAGACAAGCTTTTTCATCGGGACTCCAAAGTTTGGCGTCGTGCGCGTGGAGCTGGCACATCGACCGGGTTCAAGTCGGCCAGGTCGCCCTGGCGCCGCGGGCCCAGCTGCAGGTGGTTGCCCGAGCGCAGTGGCCGAAGGTAATGGTGCCACGCCACGGCTGCGGCGCCAACCGCGGCAGCCTGCAGGCCGTAACGGGCGCCACGCACCAGGGGCGGTGGCACGCCGGCTGCCTCGGCATATTGCGCGACCACGTCGATCGCGTCCTTGAGCAGTTCCGGCCGGTCGCTGCAGGACGACCCACCGACCACGACCTCACGCGGGTTGTACATCACGTCCAGGTTCTGGATCAGCACACCCAGGTAGCGCGATGCGCGCGTGATGCCGGCGCTGGTGTTCAGTGCGCGAGCGCCGATGAAGGTCTCCGCGCAACCGCGCCGACCGCAAGAACACAGTTCACCGTCGACCTGCATGATGCTGTGGCCGATCTCGCCGGCCATGCCGCGCGCTCCGCAGAACAGGTGGTCATTGAGCACGACGCCGGCGCCCACGCCGACATCGCAGCTGATGAAGATCAGCGGGTCGGCGTTGTCGGTGGCGGTGGCGAACTCGTATTCGCCCAGCGCCGCGGCATCCGCATCGTTGTGCAGATGTATCTCCACCTCCGGTATCCCGGCCTGCGCTAGGGCGTGGCAGACCATGGTGTGAAAAGGCAGATCGCGCCAACCCAGGTTGGGTGCAAAACGCACCATGGCACTGCCTTCACCGATAGCTCCCGGCAGGCATACTCCCACGCCGGACAGCAGCAGTTCGCGCTGGCGCAAGGTGCGCCACGCCTGGTCCACCATGCGGGTGAGCTGCGCGCAGGCGCTGACCGCGTCGGGCCGTTGCAGAGGCTGGGTGATGGCGTCAATCACCTCGCCGGTCAGGGAGACCGCGACCAGACGCATCTGCTG
>JBKJRR010000015.1:0-3555 GCA_046594635.1 Burkholderiaceae bacterium | reverse complement strand
GGATCAGCCATGGTTTCCTCCAGCTTGGCCGTGAGCAGATCGCGCGCGGCTTGCGCTACGTCCTTGTGGGCCCACCAGTAGTTGGTCACGTTGAACACCAGTTTCGGAAAACCCTGCTCGGTCGAGGTCGGGGTGTTTGGCAAATCCTTGGATCGGTATCCGGCCAGGAACGCCAGCGGCACGAAATCGCCCGCCGCGAGATACGAGCGCGAGGTCGACGGCGCGGCCAGCATCACGTCAATATGCTCACCCAATAGGGCTGCGCGCAAGGGCGCATCACCGCCGGGCACATTGATCAACTTCAGGTCGATGCCCAAGGATTCCATGAATTCGAGCGCAACATAGTGGCTGTGTGCGGTCAGGAAAACTCCCATGCGCACCTTGCCCGGATTAGCCTTGGCGTAGACCTGCATGGATTTGAGGTCGGTATACGGCGATCCCTTGCGCGTCACAAAGGCCAGGTCGTTGCCACCGGTACGCGCCAGCGGCACCAGGTCAGCGAAATTGCGCCCCAGGATGCCCTGGGCGGATGTGCCGAACAGGGCTTGGTGGTGCACGAGCAGCGTGTAGCCGTCGGGCTTGGCGTCATAAACAGCGCGTGACCCGGTGGCAGTGCCCGCACCGACGACGTTTTGTACTACGAGGCGCTGACCGAGCCGTTTCTCGAGGTGCTTGGAGATGACGCGGGCATACACGTCAAGCGCACCACCGGCCGCATTGGGCACAATCACGGTCACGGTGCGGTCGGGATAGGTCTGTGCAGCCAGTGGCACTGCCGCGAACGCGGCCAGCGAAATGGCCAGCAAGAGGGTGAGGGTTCCGCGAACGGGCTTGCACATGATCGTCTCCTGTCTAAAAGTGATGCGGGCAATTCATCAGTTTGCACTATTTTGATCAATTATTTGCCAATAGTGCCGACTAGTCAATAAAATACGGGCACCTTTTGATCTAAAAATTAGTTCATGAAACTACCCGCATGTACCATCGCCGCGGTTTGCACCGCACTGGCCACGTTTTCGCACCTGCCGCTGCATGCGCAGACCTGGCCGACGAGGCCGGTACAGGTCATCATTCCAGGTGCCCCCGGAGACGGCGCCGATCTGGCCGGCCGCCTTTTGGGCCTGAAGCTGCAAGAAAAGCTCGGCCAGAGTTTCGTAATCGACAACAAGACCGGGGCCGGCGGCATCATCGGCAGCGTGGCCGCAAAGAATGCCGCGCCCGACGGCTACCACTTCATCATCGGCACAGCCGGCTCGCATGGCATCAACGCCGCGGTCTATGATAAGTTGGCGTACGACCCGATCAAGGATTTCGAACCGGTGATCCTGATCAACAAGACACCCAACGTCTGCGTCATCGATCCGTCGATCCCGGCCAACAACCTGGCCGAGTTCGTCGCGCTGGCCAAAAAGGAGCCAGGCAAGTATTCGTTCGCATCGGGCGGCAATGGCAGTTCGGCCCACTTGTCCGGCGAATACCTCAAGATGCTGGCTGGCATCGACCTGCTGCATGTGCCTTACAAAGGCGCGGCGCCAGCAGTGCAGGCGGTGCTTTCCGGTCAGGTCCAGATGTTCTGCGGCAACCTTCCACCGGCGATCACGCACATCAAATCGGGCAAGCTGCGCGCGCTGGGAGTAACCACGCTCAAGCGCAGTCCCGAGTTACCGGACGTGCCGACCATCGACGAATCGGGCTACAAGGGATTCGAGTCGGTGGCCTGGTTCGCGTTTTTCGCCCCCAAGGGCACGCCGGCCGACGCAATCAATAAGCTCAACCTCGCACTGAACGAGGTCATCAAGTTGCCCGACGTGCGCGAGAAACTGCAGGCGCAAGGCACCGATCCGGTGGGCGGCAGCGCGGCTGACCTCAAGCAGTTTCAGGACAATGAGATCCAGAAATGGACCAAGGTGGCGCGCACCGCCAAAGTCGCACTTTGAGCTTGCCCGGACAGCGCCCCTGATGGGCAAAACAGCCCCACGATGCGCTCCAGGAGCCTTCCGTCGTACAGCTTTCAGCCTCGGTCGTTGTCAGAGTCCGATGCTTGCGCGGTCTTGCCGGAGCGACGCAGACGCGCCGGCTGTGCATGGCCATAGCGCTGCTCGATCAGCCTGAGTAAAACCTGTTTGGCCTTGAGGACATGTGCCTGCATCATGATCGCGGCCGCCTCCCCGTCGCCGGCGCTGATTGCCTCGATCATGTGGCGGTGGTCGTTGATGACACCGCCGTACCGTTCGGGGCTGTATTTGTTCTCGCGCCACAGACCAGCGAGCAACGACCAGTGCCGATCAAGCAACACTTGCGCGTCGGGGTTTGCAGCCATCTGGCTGATGAGTTGGTGCAAAAGCCTGTTCGCCAGCAACGCGCCAGCATAATCCTGATGCTCCACGCAAGCTTCGAGATCGTGCTCGATCGCCCACATGCGTTCTACTTGCGCGGGTGTACGCAAGCGCGCCGCCCTGCGCACCATCAACACCTCCAGCGCGTTGCGGATGTCGAAGATGTTGCCGACAAAATCCGGGTCGATGGAGCGTACCCGCGCACCGCGGTTGGGCTCCTTCGTCACCAATCCTTCGCCGAGCAACTCACGCAGCGCTTCGCGGATCGGCATCTGACTCACACCATAACGCTGCGCCAGGTCGGCGGTGGTGATGCGCGTGCCAAAAGCCAGTGCGCCGGCGAGGATGTCGTCGCGGATGCGTTGCTGGATGTCGGGAAATCGGGCCATGGGCAGATCGTCAATGGAGTTTCCGGGCATTGTGCCGCAACGTGTTGCCATTTTCGCAGACGTCGACCCCCAATTGCGATCACGGTGCGCGAAGCGTCACACACCACGTCACAACCGACCGAACTGTCGTAAGCCGCGACGTCGCATCGGTAGGAGCAGATTCTTGCGGTTCGTCTTCATGGGAAGCGTCAATTCGGGCTGCGGGCACGGCTAACGCAGGGCGTGTCAAATGCTTTCGGCCGCGGACCCTCCGGCGGACATGGACACCGCCAGTCGTCAGTCTCTGATCAACCCCTGCTGCCGGCACAAGCGCGCAATCTCCCGCTGCTCCGCCGCCGCTATCCGCAGTTGCGGCTCCCGGCAGGCCGCCGAAGGAGACAGCCCCTGAAGTCGCAACACCTCCTTCATGCGTGGTCGGAAGTCGCGAATCGGCAAGCGCCAGCAATACCGGGCGATGGGACCGAGCTTGTCCCAGATCGCGCGTCCGGCTGCCAGGTCGCCCACATGCACCGCTTGGTGCATCGCCACCAGCTCGCGCGTCGCAGTGCCGGCAAACCCGATCAGGGCGCCTGTGCATCCCATGACCATGGCTTCGAAGATGAAGGTGTCGCTGCCGGTAAGCACGCCGATCGGCTGCGGCAAGTTGCGCGCGACCTCGATCGTCTGCAAGGTCTGGCCGACATCAAAACTGCTCTCCTTGATGGCCACCAGTTGCGCAATCTCGGCCATGGCCTGCAGGATGTCGGGTGTGTAGTCCGGCCCCCATCCCTTGGGAAACTGGAAGCAGACGATCGGCAGATCGGCCGCCTGGGCGATCGCACGGTGGTAAC
>JBKJRR010000007.1:0-4238 GCA_046594635.1 Burkholderiaceae bacterium | reverse complement strand
CGTTCTTGCCTTCGCCCCCGGCCTGGCCATCGGCGCCAAATGACAACACATCGACCTCGCCCTTGAGCCCCGGATTCAGGTACTGGTACGCCCCGCTCCATGGATCGGCGGGCAGCTTGTCCAGATACGGCTTCCAGTTGGGTGGGACCGGGGCAGTCGTGGGCCGCGTGACCAGCGCCACCAGCCCCTGCTCGGCGCTCGGATAACGCTGGTTGTCCAGCCGGTACAACTTGAGTGCCTGCATCAGGTTGTTGACATCGGTCCGCGCGGCCACGATACGCGCATCATCGGCACGCTCGAGCACATTGGGCACGATCAGCGCCGCCAGTACGCCGATGATGACCAGCACGACCATCAATTCGATCAGGGTGAAACCCCGTTGCACGGTTGCGCGCAAGACGCTGCAGCGGGCGGCCAGATTCGTTGTCATCAAGTCAGTTCCACATTGGTTGGTCTCCGATCGGAGCAGGAGCACACTGGATCATAATCGGCCATGACCAAGACTTGGCCTGCACGTGTTGCAGCTTTTTTCATTTGGGCGCTGGCGGCCTTGTCGGCCAGCTTCTGGTTCACCCAGGTGAGCGGCACGTCGCGCCATGCCTCCTCGGCCACCACGCTGGCGCCCGACACACCATCGGTGCAGACCGCGGATCTGGCCCGCGTGTTCGGTCCCGCCGGCACGGCAACGGCAGCCCTGCCCGATGCACCGAACCCGGTGGTGGATGCAGCCGCGCGGCTGCGTTTGATCGGTGTGGTGGCCAATCGTGCGCAAGCAGGCGTGGCACTCATTTCAGTCGACGGGCAACCGCCTCGACCCTACCGTGTCGGCAGCGCACTCGAGGGCGGCTGGAAACTGCAGAAGGTCAGCACCCGGTCCGCCACATTAATACCCGCCGACAACGCTGCGGCGACCGTCACGATCGAGCTGGCACCACTTCCTGGTGCGCCGACAGGCGGTGTCGCCGGTGTGCCGAAATTCGGCGCACCACTTTCGGCGCCAGCCGTCCCAACGCCGGCCGCAGCGGCCATGGCAATACCAGCTTCGCCAGCAACAGCCGGCGACGACGACACCTCGACCCGCAATTGAGCACCAGCGCGACTGGCGGTCGCGCGCACGGGCCGGTCGCGACTCAAGGTGAAGCCGCACCGAGCGCGACAAGGTCCATCGGCTGGCTGACGCCTGCGACCGCGCGAGCGCTCAGTACCCGGTGTTCGGCCAGTGCGATATAGCCCTGCTCCCGCGCCTCCTGCAGACAGGCCATGCTGGCCAGTCCATGCACCGCCTCCACCTTGGTGTGATTCTGCAGTTTGGCCGCACGGTTCACCGGGTTGCCGATCACGGCATATTCCAGCCGCCCCTCGTCGCCGATGACACCGCAGGTCACGGTTCCGGTGTCCAGGCCAAGCCCCACCCCAGGCGCTGGTTGCCCGGCTGCCTCGCGCTGAAGCCGCCAGGATTGGAGCACCTGCAGCAATTCCTCCGCGCAGCGCATGGCGTCGGCGCAATACCGGGTTGACGGCCGCGTGGCTCCGAAGGTGACCATGATGCCGTCGCCAAGGTAGGTGGTGACGCTGCCGTTGTGACGGTGGATCACCGGTACCGCGTTGCCCTGGTATTCGCGCAGGATTTCGATCAGTTCACCAGGCGGCAGTTTCGATGCCAGCGTGGTGAAGCCGCGCAGGTCGATGAACATCGCAGCCGCCCGGCGCTGCTCGCCGTCGCCGCTTTGCAGCAGTTCATCCGCATTGGACAAACGCTCGGCAACCTCCGGTGCAAAAAAACGCGACAGCTGCGATACCGCGGCCTGATCCTCCACCGCATGAAACAGCAACTGCCGGGCCCGGGCCACTGCCACCGACAGCACCAGGGTCACGATGACGATCGACACGACCCGATCGATCTCGCCGCCGATCAGGATGCTGGTGGAGTTCATGTACTGCACATAGTCGTGCGTGATCATCTGCGCGCCGCCGGGCGCCATCAGGGCATAGGACAACAAGGCCAGCCAGCCACCCGCCGCAAGCAGCCCGGTGAACAGCACATAACCGGGCGAGATGGTCAAGGCACGCAATACGATGAAGATGAACACATAAAGCAAGGTTGGCGCCTTGAGGTAGAACGCTGCGTGTTGCCCGTATTGCAGGTGAAAACTCCAGATCGTGACCATCAGCATCGTGATGTCCACCACCACCGACAACAAGCGCACCACCATCGGCAATCGGGCCCGGTAAGACAGCCAGATCCGCAACACGGTGAACATGCCATAAAAGCCCAGCGCCCACGGAACCGGATAAAAACTGGCATCGTCAGGGGCTGTGCCTGGCGCCACCAGGTACAGACCCCCGAGCACGGAGATCAAGGCCGCTTGAACCCAGCCGATCAGAATCTCGCTCTTTCGGTCCAAATCGTGCAGGGCGCGCTTGACCCTTGCCGGCATGCCGGCGCCAGGTTCGCCGCGCCACAGACCAAGCCAGCTCAGGACAGCGTCAGGGGCAGGGGCAGGAGTTGGAGCAGGAGCAGGGGCAGGAGTTGGATCAGCCATAGGGACATGGGTCGTATGAGTGTGCAGAATTCTTTCATCTTGCGTCGGCGTGCATCGGCACAACCCGGCGATAGGGTGTGTGTACCACGCGCATGTCCCTCTGGTTATCATGATCCAGATCGGCGCACTGTCCGGCCGACCTGCTCACGGAAATCTGCCATGAAACCTGTCACCCTGTTGCTCGCCGCCTGTCTGACAAGCTTGTCGCTGCCTGCTCTGGCCTGGAGCAACCACACGCTGGTCACCTACCGTGCTTTCGAAGCCATGCCGGAGGTCGCCCAGGCTGCACCAGTCGCAGCTGAACCGCTGGAAGTTTTCCTGAAGGCACAAGAGGCGCCAATCGCCGACTTGCTGGCGCGACAGGAACAATGGGCGCGCACGCACATGCCGCAATATGCGCCGCGCCCGGACGCACTGGTGTTCAGGGCCGATCCGTCGCGCAGTGACGCCGAGCGCCGCAAGGCCTTCCTGCAGGGGCTACGGGTGTCGCCATTGAGCCGTTTTGCCTTGTTCGTGCAGGCCGATCCGAGGACCACACCCAACCCGGCGCAGGTAATGGCGCACGACGCTGTCAACTTCCTGCCCGAACAGTCCGACGACACCCGACGTTTCGTGGCCATTGCGTCGCAGGAGCGAGTCGCGCCGCTGGCCGTGCTGGCGTCGGCCTCGGATGAGCCCGACTATGGGCTGGATATCAACCTGTGGCAGGACAGTCCGTCGGAATGGGGCAAGGCTTTTGGCTTCGGCTCCCTGCCGTTCGGCAACCCGGCGTTGTACTACGCAACGCAGGCGCCGTTTCATATGGGTTTCTACCATCAGGACTGGCTGATTTATAAAGCCGCACCCTTCATCCAGCGCACCTATCCGCTGATGCGGATCCAGCAGTACACCAGTCTGGCCGCGCTCGCGTTTCGTACCGGCCACCCCTATTGGGGCTGGCGTTTCAGCGGACTGGCACTGCATTACATACAGGACCTGACCCAGCCCTACCACGCCGATCTGGCACCTGGCGACAGCAGCTTGCGGCTGATCAGCGCCAATGTCCTGGCCATGGCCGGATTCCCTGGCCGGCGCAATGACCTGATTGTGTTGTTGTCCAACCGCCACCTGGTGCTGGAAAAATTCCAGAACGAATCGATGGTCGAAAGTGCCAGGGCCGGCAAGGACTCGTCGCTGGAGTCGGCCCTGCGCCGTCTGGAACTGGACAAAGCGTATCCGGCCTGGAGCGACCTCTATGCGCGCGACACCGTTGCGCGCGAGGCACATGCCATCAGCAAACGCACGGTGGATACGCTGCTGAACACGGTGCCGGCCAAGCTGGTGTCGGATCCGAAGTTTGATTTCGGCGTGAAGGAAGGCGACATCAAGCTGTTGACCGAAATCGAGCGCGTCGGACCGGGCAAGCGCGGCGAACTGGAAAAACTGGTGGCCGAGTTGCTCAGCCGCCTGGGCGCACACAGCCGCAACACCGTGCGCGGCGTGCTCAAGGCATCGCAGCAACCCTGAAATCGACCGACGCCGGTGGGCAAGCGTGCCATGCCGGTGTCGGGTCCGGTTTACGACGCCCCTTGAACCGGGTCCGCGCCAGCCGGCGCGTCGCCCGCCATGTGCAGCGTATGGGTCGGAAACGCAATCTCGGCACCGTGTTTCTCGATGATCTGCCCGATCTGCAGCAACACGTCCTGCTTGATATGG
>JBKJRR010000381.1:0-11314 GCA_046594635.1 Burkholderiaceae bacterium | reverse complement strand
GTGCCGCGCAATACTTCCGGGGTGATCGAGCGCGCAGGGTTGGATTGGGCCTGCGCGACACCGGCAAATGCAAGGGCGGCGGCCAAGCTCAGCACGTAACACTTCATCCCCAAACCCTACTGTTACATTTTTGCCGCAGGCACTTCTACCAGAGTCCGATTCTCGACTCAAAGCGATATTCGGGACTGCGGGCGAGCGCCCTGCCGACGACGTCACCGACGATGCAAAGCGTCGGTCCGTCGAGTCCGGCCTGCAGCGCCTGGCGTTCGATCGAAGCGAGCGTGCCGACGACGCGGCGTTCGTGGTCGGTCGTGCCGTTCTCGATCAGGACCACCGGCGTCGTTGGCGGCAGTCCATGTGCGATCAATTGTCCGGCGATCACCGGCCAAGCCTTGGCGCCCATGTAGACGACGACCGTCTGATGGGGCCGCGCCAGCATGGGCCAGTCGAGCGTGAGGCTGCCGTCCTTGAGATGGCCGGTGACGAAGACGCAGGCCTGGGCATGGTCGCGATGGGTGAGCGCGACACCTGCACTTGCCGCACAGCCCAGCGCCGCGGTGATGCCGGGCACAATCTCGACCGGCACGCCGGCCACCAGCAGTGCCTCGACCTCTTCGCCGCCGCGGCCGAAGATGAACGGGTCACCCCCCTTGAGCCGGACCACGGTCTCGCCGTCCTGCGCGGCCGACACCATCAGTTTCTCGATGAACGCCTGGGGGGTGGACTGGCAACCGCCGCGCTTGCCGACGTGGATCACACGCGCCCCGGAACGGGCCATGGCCACGATGGCGTCGCTGACCAGATCGTCCACCAGCAAGACAGTCGCCTGTGCAATTGCGCGTGCTGCCTTGAGCGTCAGCAAGTCCGGGTCTCCGGGGCCGGCTCCAACCAACGTGACAGTTCCTGGATTCATGGCGTCATCTCCTGCTGCAGTTGTTTCTCGGCACGCACGATATATGCCACTTGCGTCGCGATCGGGGTCGGCACGGGGCTGTTGCCCCCAAGCACCGCGCGGATATAGATGGCAGTGCTGGCCGGATCGATGTCCCGCGGCAGCACGGGCAAGGCTTCCAGCGAACCACTCTGTGCTTCCTGCAGCGTTTGGCCCCTTCCCTGCAGAAACAGTTCCATGCGAGGCGCGCGCCGCGGGTCGGCCACGGCTTCGCCTTCGGTGCCGCGCAGCAGCAGCGCATTGGCGCCGGTCAGCGCAAAAGTGGCCGCCATCGACAATGCGTACTCCGGGTGGGTGTAGCTGCTGATGATCAGGCTGCTGCCCGCGCCCGGATTCATCAGCTTGACCAGGCTGTGTGCCGGATTGCGCAAACCGACCACCCGTCGCACTTCCAGCAGCTTTTGCAAGCCAGGGCAGAGTAGGGCGGTGGGGGCGAACACCACGTGTCCGCCAGGCACGGGCTCGACACGTTGCGCGGCCGGTATGCCCAGCGCTTCGAGGACACCCGAGGTGAAAACCCGGGTTGACTCGCTGGCCGCGCCATGCACCAGTACGGCCAGGCCCTCGCGCGCCAGCAACAGCGCCAGCAGTGGCGTAAGCACCGGTAACTTGCGCGCGCCGTTGTAGCTTGGAATAACCACCAAGGGCCGTGGGCCCGCTGGAATCTTGTGCAGGCGGCTGTCTGTTGCATCCAGAAATCCGGCCATCTCCTGGGCAGTTTCCCCCTTGATGCGCATGGCCAGGCAGAACGCGCCGATCTCCAGATCGGTGACCGCGCCGTCGAGCACTTGGCCGAACAGGTCGGCTGCCTGCTCACGCGACAAGGCCCGCGCGCCGTCCTTGCCGCGTCCGATCTCCCTGATGTATTTGGCGATGGCCATGGCTGGATTGTCCCGGATCAGTGATGACAAACGGTTATGAGCTTATGCCGCCACGGCACCGGCGTTCACCGCCGCACGCACCAGGCGTTTGACCTCCGGCAGGCAGGAGCCGCAGTGGGTGCCGCATTGCAGGGCTTGCTGCAGGCTCGCCAGCCGTTGCGTCACCGAGCCTTCGCATTGGGTCAGATGCGATGCGATGCGCGCCTGCGTGACGTTGAAGCAACTGCACACGGCCTTGCTCTGCGGCGCCAGAGCCACCGGCGCCTTGTCACCAGGCAGCAGCAGCTGACGGCCAAAAGCGCTGGCGTCGAGTTGTTCCTGCAGCAGAGTGCGGATCCAGGCCTGGGCCGTGGTGTCGCCGGCGAGCAGGAAAGCGTCCAGCCGGGTTGATGCGTCGACGCGCACCAGACGCATCGCGCGGCGCTGGCCCTTGCGCGCATCGGCATAACGCAACACGTCAGCGCCGCTCATTTGCAGGATGTGTTCGATCTGCTCCAGTACCGCATCGGCCGGTGGCTCGGCCGCTGCACAGCGCAGCAGCAATCCATCGCGGGCAATGGCATTGTCTTGCAGTGTGCTGGGGCTGGCGAATGGCACGCAGCTGGCAAACGCAAAGCTCCGCATCAAGGCACGCAAGGATGCATGTGCTTCGAGTACCGTGTCTGGCGGCATCCAGGCCAGTGCCAGCAGCGTCCATGGCAACTCGGCCTTGAGGATTTTCACGGCCGCATGCTTGAGTTCGGGTTGTCGGGATACCGGGCAGGACGCGCTGTTTGTCAACGCGTTCACGCCGGTCAAGGGCGCACCGATGCTGGACTGACCACTCAGGAATTCCTGCCCCCAATGCATCGCAAGAAATACCTGACCCATGGCTTGCTCCGTATTGGCATGCACCGGCACCAGCAACGAGCCACGCCGGCTGGTCACGTGCACCAGATCGCCCTCCTGGATTAGCCGCCGCGCCAGGTCCTGCGGATGCATCTGCAACGCGGGCTCGGGCACATGGCCGAACAGTCGGCCCAGGGTGCCAGTGCGACTCATGCCATGCCACTGATCGCGCAGACGACCGGTATTGAGTGCGAACGGATAACGCGCATCGCGCGGCTCGGCCACTGGCTTGAACGGTGTGTCGACGAAACGTGCGCGGCCGTCCGGCGTTGGGAAGATGCCGTCTTCGTAAAGCCGAGCCTTCCCCTGCATGGCGCCGGCTGGCATTGGCCACTGCTGCGGCCCGTTCTGATCCAGCAGCGGATAGCTCAGACCGGTGATGTCCAGATCGCGCCCGCGGGTGGATTCGCGGTGTTCGTTCCAGATCGATTCGGCCGTGGTGTAGGGGAACAAATCCGGCAAAGCGGCGCGCGCGGGCAGCAGCGGCTGCAGGCGGCGGGCGAGATCAATGACGATGGTCCAATCCGGCCTGGCTTCGCCTGGAGCCGCCGCCGCCGCGCGCACGCGGCTGATGCGACGCTCGCTGTTTGTCACCGTTCCTTCCTTTTCGCCCCAGCTTGCGGCCGGCAGAAGCAGGTCGGCATAGTCGCAAGTCGCAGTGTGGCCGAAAGCCTCCTGCACGACGACCAGTTCGGCCCGCTCCAGGGCCCGGCGCACCAGCGCCTGATCCGGCAAAGATTGCGCCGGGTTGGTGCAACAGATCCACAATGCCTTGATCTGACCGTCGGCCACCGCCTGGAACATGTCGATTGCGGTCTTGCCCGGTTGCTCTGGCACGGACGGCACACCCCACAAGCGGGCCACCTCGGCGCGGTGCTCGGCTTGGGCCAGGTCACGGTGGCCCGACATCAGATTGGCCATGCCCCCGACCTCGCGCCCGCCCATCGCGTTGGGCTGGCCGGTAAGCGAAAACGGCCCTGCGCCCGGTTTGCCGATCTGGGCCGTGGCCAGATGCAGGTTGATCAGCGCGGCGTTCTTGGCGGTGCCACTGCTCGACTGGTTCAGCCCCTGGCAATACAGGCTGAGTGTGGCCCCCGACGTGGCGAACAAACGTGCGGCCGCGACCAGGTCCGGCTTGGTGATTCCGCAGGTCTGGCTGACCAGATCGGGTGTGGCGTCTCGCACCGCGGCTTTGAGTGCTTCAAAGCCGGTGGTGTGATCACGGATGAAGTCGCCCCGGGTCCAGCCCTCCCACAACATGATGTGCAGCATGCCGTGAAACAGCAATACGTCGCTGCCGGGCTGGATCTGCAGGAACAGGTCGGCCAACTCGCAACTGTCGGTGCGCCGCGGATCGGCGACGATGATCTTGAGCTCCGGGTTGGCCTGCTTTGCGTCCTCGATGCGACGGAACAGCACCGGATGTGCGAACGCCGGATTCGCCCCGACGATGAAGATGCACTGGGCCGAATCGATGTCCTCGTAGCTGCATGGTGGTGCGTCGGCGCCCAGCGTCTGCTTGTAGCCCGCCACGGCGCTGCTCATGCACAGGCGCGAGTTGCTGTCGATGTTGTTGGTGCCGATCAGCCCCTTTGCCAGCTTGTTGAAGACGTAGTAGTCCTCGGTCAGCAACTGGCCGGAGATGTAGAAACCGACGGCGTCCGGTCCGTCCTGCGCAATGATTTTCTGCAGCCGTGTGGCGGCGAAATCGAGTGCTTCGCCCCAGCTCTGCTGCTGCGGCTGCCCTGCGCGCTCAAGGCGGCGCATCGGTTGCAGCAGCCGGCTCTGGCGTGTCACCGCCGCGGCCGCGGTCAGGTGCAACGTTGACCCCTTGGTGCACAGGCGGCCGAAGTTGGCCGGATGGTTCGGGTCGCCGCGCACACCGATGATTTGTTCGTCCCTGGACTCGACGATGACGCCACAGCCAACGCCACAATAAGGACAGGTCGAACGGGTTTCGCGGACCGGGGCCTGGATCATTCGGCGGTCGCCAGGCGCTTGATGGGACCAGCCACCGGCCGCTCGGCATCGCGTGCCAGCGTGCGCAGTTCCGCCGCATCCAGTGACACCACGCCATCCTCGACCTGCACGCTGAAGCGCTGGGTGCAACCTTCGTCGGGCGCCTGGGCACAACCGTCCGCCAGCGCGATGGTCCAGTTGTGCAGCGGACAGGCCACGCTGGTGCCGAACACGATGCCCTGGCTCAGCGGGCCGCCCTTGTGCGGGCAGCGGTCCAGCAGCGCAAACACCTGGTCCTGGTCATTGCGGAAGACCGCGACATCCATGGCGCCGTCACGTGCCACGCGGCGCGCACCCAGCACCGGGATGTCGGTGACCTGGCAGATTGGTTTCCATTCAGGCATGGCGGTGGCTCTTTCGTGTGACAGTGGTGAACAATACGCCTGCTTCGCCCTTCGGGCTGCGGTGCGAGCTTGCTTGGGGACGGCCCGGCGCGGCGCTCATTGCAAGAGTTCCGTTCCCAGGGTTTCCGGGTCGGGCGCAGGCTTGGCTGCCACAGGCAGCATGACGGGTTGGATCGGGATGAACTGGCGTTGGTCCACAGCTGCCTTCTCGTGTTCGAACCAGGGATCGGGTTCGCCATCGAGGCTGAACTGCAGCTTCTCCCACAAGTCCTTGCGGCCGGCCTCGTCTTCCAGGATGCGCTTCTTGACGTAGTCCAGTCCGACCCTTGCCACGTAGTGCACGGTGCGCTCCAGGTACCAGCCTTCCTCGCGGTAGAGCTGGCAGAACGCGCCGGTGTATTCCAGCACCTCGGCCGCTGTCTTGAGCTTGGTGAAGAAATGTGCCACCTCGGTCTTGATACCACCGTTGCCGGCGACATACATCTCCCAGCCCGAGTCGACCCCGATGATGCCCACGTCCTTGATGCCGGCTTCGGCACAGTTGCGCGGGCAACCACTGACCGCGAACTTGACCTTGTGCGGCGCGTACATGCGCCACATCGCACGCTCCAGGTCCTTGCCCATCTGGGTCGAGTCCTGCGTGCCCATGCGACACCATTCGGAGCCAACGCAGGTCTTGACAGTGCGCAAGGCCTTGGCATAGGCGTGGCCGCTGGGCATGCCGATGTCTTTCCAGACGTTGACCAGGTCCTCCTTTTTCACGCCCAGCAGGTCGATGCGCTGGCCGCCGGTCACCTTGACCGTCGGGATCTGGTACTTGTCCACCGCGTCGGCAATTCGGCGCAACTCGGACGCCGTGGTCTCGCCGCCCCACATGCGCGGTATCACCGAATAGGTTCCGTCCTTCTGGATGTTGGCATGGCTGCGTTCGTTGATGAAGCGGCTTTGCGGATCGTCCTTCGCCTCCTTGGGCCAGCTCGAGATCAGGTAGTAGTTGATAGCCGGGCGACAACTGGCGCAACCGTTGGGTGTCTTCCATTGCATCGTCTTGTAGACATCGGCAATCGTCAGCAACTTGTTCTCGACGATGGCGTCGCGCATCGCCTGGTGACCGAAATCGGTGCAACCGCACATGGCCTTGAGTCTGGGCGTGGCCGAATAGTCGGCACCGGCAGTGAACATCAGCAGTTGCTCGACCAGGCCGGTACACGAGCCGCAGCTGGCGCTGGCCTTGGTGTGCTTGCGTACTTCTTCCAGCGTGAACAGGCCCTTTTCGCGGATCACCTTGCAGATCGTCCCCTTCTTGACACCGTTGCAGCCACAGACCTCGGCGTCGTCGGGCATGGTGGCGGCCTTGTTGTGCCCCTCGTGCCCGACATCGCCGATGTTCGATTCGCCGAACATCAGCTTGTCGCGGATGTCGGCCACGCTGCGGCCATCGCGCAGCAGTTTGAAGTACCAGCTGCCGTCGACGGTGTCACCGTACAGGCAGGCGCCGACCAGTTTGTCGTCCTTGATCACCAGACGCTTGTAGACACCGCCGAACGGGTCGGACATGACAATCTCTTCCGTACCCTCGCCACCCATGAACTGACCGGCCGAGAACAGATCGATTCCGGTCACCTTGAGCTTGGTCGAGGTGAGCGAACCCTGGTAACGCCCGATGCCGAACTGAGCCAGATGATTGGCGGCCACCTTGGCCTGTTCGAACAATGGCGCGACCAGTCCGTAGGCGATGCCCCGGTGGGCGGCGCATTCGCCGACCGAATAGATGCGCGGATCGGTCGCGGTCTGCATCGTGTCGTTGACGACGATGCCGCGGTTGACCTGCAGCCGGATCTTCTCGGCCAGTTCGGTGTTGGGCCGGATGCCGACTGCCATCACGACCAGGTCGGTCGCCAGTTCGCTGCCGTCCTTGAAGTGCACGGCACTGACCCGGCCCTGGGCATTACCAACGAATTCCCGGGTTTGGCCTCCTATGATGAACTTCAGGCCCCGTTCCTCTAGAGACTTCTGCAGCAGCTTGCCAGCCACCTCGTCGAGCTGGCGTTCCATCAGCCAGGGTGCAACATGCACCACGGTCACCTCCATGCCCCGGCGCATCAGGCCGTTGGCGGCCTCCAGCCCTAGCAGGCCACCACCGATCACCACCGCCTTCTTGTACTGGCTGGAGGCCGCGATCATGGTGTGGGTATCGGCGATGTCACGGTAGGCGATCACACCTTGCAGGTCCTTGCCGGGCAGTGGCAACATGAAGGGGTTGGAGCCGGTGCAGATCAGCAGCCGGTCATAGCTCTCCTCGGTGCCATCCTCGGAGCGCACGATGCGCCGGGTGCGGTCGACCTCGGTGACCTTCTTGCCGGCGTGCAGCCGTATGCCGTGGTCGCGGTACCAGTCCCACGAGTTGAGAATGATCTCGTCCATGGTCTGCTCGCCGGCCAGTACCGGCGAGAGCAGGATACGGTTGTAGTTGGGGTGGGGCTCGGCGCCGAACACCGCGATCTCGTACATGTCGGGCACCAGAGCGATCAGTTCCTCCAGCGTGCGGACGCCGGCCATGCCGTTGCCGATCATTACCAGCTTCATCTTTTTCATGGTGGAGGTTTCCATTCGACTATTGATCAGAAATACATGGCCAGCACGGCCGTGACCTGCCCGTGCGGCGCGATCGGCCATGCGAACATCGGGTTTTCGACCTGCGGCACGCCGGTTGCAAAAGCCGCACCAATCGGGCCCGATGCGGCGCTTGGTTCCATCCAGGCACCGGTTTCGTCACGCTGGCCGTAGGATTCCGTGAAACCCAGGGTGCGTTGCAGGCGCTTGCCTGTGGCCTCGGGCTCCCAGATGTCGATGCGTCGCGTGATCGGTGTGGCCAGCGCTGACAGGAAGGTCATCACCTGGTTCGAGCCATCGGTGCTGGCGCAGGGAATGGCAAAGCCTCGGTTGATACCCACCTTGACTGCACTGTCGGCGCGCAGGAACCCCGAGCCTTTGCCCAGGTTGTCCATGAAGACCGGCTTGTTCCTCTCCCAGGCCAGGCCCGGCAGGCCATTGCCCTGGCGAAAGCTGGTGCTGCGCGAGACGTATTCAAAGGTGTCGCCGGTGTTGCCGTAGTAACCCTCCACCAGCCGCATGTCCTTGGAGCGGGTCGGCTGGTTGGCCCACAACTCGATGGCGCCGGCATGGGCTTCGTCGTCGCCGCAGAAGAACACCGTCACCGCGGTCAAGCGCCCGTGGATGAAGGTGGGCACGGCGATGCCGCAGGTCAGGCCTTCGTCATCGGCCGCAGCGATGCGCTGGAAGTACGAGCCGCTGAATTGCCGGAGCATGACGGGTTGGCCCCGGTCCCAGGCCTGGCCGGGCAGGCCTTCGCCGCGACCGAAGCACAAACGCCTGGTGATCGCGGCAAAGCTGGCAGCCTTGCCGAACAGACCGCCGCCAAACTCCAGCAGGCTGCCGTTGGCATTGGGCACCCAGTATTCGACGATGCGGATGAAGGTCTTGCTGATCACGGTGGTCTTCGGTATGGACAGGGAGCTCAGTGCTGGCTGCCGCAGTCTTCAAGGAAACCGATCAGTTCCTCGCGCAGGCGGTAATACTGAGGATGGGCCACCAGGGCCTCGCGCGAACGCGGGCGCGCCAGCGGCACATCCAGCACCCGGCCGATCCGGGCGCGCGGGCCGTTGGTCATCATCACCACCCGGTCGGCCAGCAGGATCGCCTCGTCCACGTCGTGCGTGACCATCATCGCTGTGACCTGGCTGCGCGACCAGACTTCCATCAGCACCTCCTGCAGGTCCCAGCGCGTCAACGAGTCCAGCATGCCGAAGGGCTCGTCGAGCAGCAGCATCTTGGGGTTGAGCGCAAATGCGCGCGCAATGCCGACGCGCTGCTTCATGCCGTTGGACAGTTCGGACGCACGCTTGTCCATGGCGTTGCCCAGACCGACACGGCCCAGGTAGTAGGCGACGGTGTTGTGGCGCTCCTCTCGGGATGCGTGCGGAAACACCCGCGCCACGCCCAGCATGACGTTTTCAAAGGCGCTCAGCCAAGGCACCAGGCTGGGAGCCTGGAACACCAGGCCGCGGTCGGGTCCGGCGTCGGCAACCTCGCGTCCGTCGAGCACGATCACGCCTTCGCTGATGTCGGTCAAGCCGGCCATCATCGACAACACGGTCGACTTGCCGCAACCGGAGTGGCCAATCACCGAAATGAACTCGCCTTGGCGGATCTTCAGGTCGAAGCCGTCGACAACGGTCTGCGGTCCCTTCACCGAGGGGTAGATCTTCACCACATTGGAGAAGTCGACATAACGCGCCTGGTCCGAACGGCAGGTGGCCCTGTCACCCGGCATGGCGTCGATGCCAGCGGCAACTGCGGCCGCTTCGATGGCCTCGGTCTGGGCGGCGTGGCGCATACGCATGACGCTGGCCAGCGTGGGTGTGACCTGGCCCGTCACTGCGCGGGGCGTCAGCAGCGGCAACGCAATCACCTGCGCGCCCTGGCCGGCATCGCGTTGGTGCGCCATGCCCAGCAGGTGCTGGGTGATCCCGGCGCGCAGCGACTGGAAGCGCGCGTCGTGGTTCATTTCGCGCCGATCACGCGGCCGCGCAATGTCGACCTTGAAGGACGGCCCCAGTCGCGCACGCGGGCCGGTTTCCAGCGGGATGATGCGGTCGGCCATCATCAGGGCTTCGTCGACGTCGTTGGTGATCAGCAGGACAGTCTTGTTCTCTTCGCTCCAGATGCGAACGATCTCATCCTGCAGGTTGGCACGCGTCAGCGCGTCCAGCGCCGACAGCGGCTCGTCCATCAACAACACGTCCGGGTTGGTTGCCAGGGCGCGCGCCACCGAGACCCGCTGGCGCATGCCGCCGGAGAGTTGTGCCGGTTTCTTGTCCACAGCGGCAGTCAGCCCGACCATGGCGATATACCGGTCCACCCGTTCGGCGCGCCTGGCAGCAGGCTCTGCGGCGAACACATGGTCCACGGCCAACGCGATGTTCTCGCGCACGCTGAGCCAAGGCATCAGCGAGTAACTCTGAAAAACGATGCCACGGTCCGGCCCCGGACGGGTGATGGGCTGGCCGTCCTTGAGCACGTCGCCGCTGTCGGCGTGCAGCAAGCCTGCCAGCAGATTCACCAGCGTGGTCTTGCCACTGCCGGAAAAGCCGACGATGGCGACGAATTCGCCGGGTTCGATGCGCAGGTTCAGCCGATCCAGCACCTCGGAGCGGCTGGTACCGCTGCCGTAGCTCTTGCTCACGTTGCGCAGTTCCAGCGCGGCGACACCACTTGCCGCTTGCGGGATGGTGTCCTCTTGCATGTTGACGGCAACAAGCGGCGAGGGATGCGGCAAAACGACGGGAGTCTTGAGGGCGAAGTTCATGGCGCGGGCTCCGATTTCACTTGTGTTCGACGGCGCTTTGCAGCAACTGCATCAGGCGGTCGAGTGCGAATCCGATCAGACCGATCGTGAACACTGCGACCATGATGCGGCTGAGCGAATCGGAACTGCCGTTCTGGAATTCGTCCCAGACGAACTTGCCCAGGCCCGGGTTCTGCGCCAGCATCTCGGCCGCGATCAGCACCATCCAGCCCACACCGAGCGACAGCCGCATGCCGGTGAAGATGTAAGGCAGGGCCGACGGCAGGATGATCTTGCGTACGCGGGTCGACAGCGGCAACTGCAGCACCTTGCCGACATTGACCAGGTCCTTGTCGACCGAGGTCACGCCAATGGCGGTGTTGATCAGCGTGGTCCAGAGCGAGCACAGCGTGACCGTAATGGCCGAGATCAGGAACGACTTCTGGAACATCGGCGTGCCGCTGGTGACATACACCGCACTGACAATCAGCGTCACGATGGGCAACCAGGCCAGCGGCGAGACTGGCCGGAAGATCTGCACGATCGGGTTGATGGCTGCCTGCACAATGCGTGACGAGCCCGCCAGAATGCCCAGTGGTACCGCCACCACGGTGGCCAGCAGGAAGCCGGTGAACACCGTGATCAGGCTGGTGACGATCTGGTCCAGGAAAGTTGGCTTGCCGCTGTACACGAAATTGCGCGGTTGGTAACCCGGGTCTTCGGACAGCTTCTCCTTGTTGCGCGCGTCCTGGCGCTGGTAGAACGCGTCGCGATTGGCACGCTCGGCCAGATGGCCTTGCCACAATACCCGGGTTTGCTCCAGCACCTGGGCCGGGCCGGGAAACGCGCCCAGGCTGGTGTC
>JBKJRR010000221.1:0-2718 GCA_046594635.1 Burkholderiaceae bacterium | reverse complement strand
GCCGTAACTGATGAAGGGCAGCGGCACGCCGACCACCGGCAGGATGCCGCTGACCATGCCCATGTTCACGAAAGCATAGGCAAACAGGATCATCGTCATGGCGCCTGCCAGCAGCCGTGTGAATAGCGTCGGTGCATCGCGCGCAATCAGCAGCCCGCGCAGCACCAGGAACAGAAACGCGGCGATCAGCAGCAGGTTGCCGAGCAGTCCGAATTCCTCTGAATAGGCTGCAAAGATGAAGTCCGTGGTGCGCTCCGGGATAAATTCCAGGTGCGTCTGCGTGCCCTGCATGAAACCTTTGCCGAACACCCCGCCCGAACCGATCGCGATCATTCCCTGGATGATGTGAAAGCCGCGCCCGAGCGGATCGCGCGTCGGGTCCGGCGGGCTCTTCGGCAAGGGTTTTATGCAGGGCACGCAGACGCATCTGGAGTTCATCCCCGAGCGCACCACCGACTTCATTTTTGCCGCGTTTTCCGAGGAATTCGGCCTGATCGGCAACCTGTTGCTGATTTTCGGCTTTGCCTTTCTGGTGATCCGGTGCCTGGGCATCGCACTGGAAGCACCGACATTGTTCTCGCGTCTGCTGGCTGGCGCGCTGGCGATGATTTTCTTTTCCTACGCATTCGTGAACATGGGCATGGTCAGCGGCATCCTGCCCGTGGTCGGCGTTCCGCTGCCGTTCATCAGCTATGGTGGCACCGCCATGGTCACGCTGGGACTGGCCCTGGGCATGTTGATGTCGATCAGCAAGTCGCGACGGCTGATCCAGTCATGAATCCGATCGACCGTTGCTCAAAGATGATGGCATGACGACGATCCACCCCGTAGCCATCATCGGCGTGGGCAACATGGGCGGTGCCATGGCGGCGCGATTGCTGGATCAGGGCTGGCCGGTTCATGTATGCGACATCCGCAGCGAACCGGTCCAGGCACTGGTGACTCAAGGGGCCGTAGCCCACGCCTTGCCGTCCGAGGCCGCCCGCGCGGCGCAGCTGAGCATCGTGTGCGTCGTTGACGCAAAGCAGACCCGTGATGTGCTGTTCGGCGCCGGCGGCGTGGCTGACGCCATGCATCTGGGTCACTGCGTGATGTTGTGCCCGACCATGGCCCCAATCGATGTCGAGGACATCACGCTGCAATTGCGTCCGTTCGGCCTGCATGCGATTGACGCGCCGATGTCGGGCGGCCCCGCGCGGGCCCGCGACGGCGGCATGAGCCTGATGGTGGCCTGCCCGTCCAGCGTGTTCGAACGCCACCGCGACCTGATCCAGGCCCTCTCCAGCAAGGTGTTTCGCATCAGCGAGAAACCCGGCGATGGCGCCCGCACCAAGCTGGTCAACAATCTTGCGGCTGGCATCAACCTCGTCGCTGCGGCCGAAGTGCTGGCGCTGGCGCAGCGTTTGGGCCTGGACCAGGCGGCCACGCTGGCAGTGATCGAGCAGTCAAGCGGCCAAAGCTGGATCGGATCAGACCGCATGCGCCGCGCGATCGCCGGGGACCTGGCGCCACGCGCACACATGACGCTGCTCGAGAAAGACACGAGACTGGCGCTGCAAGCCGCGCTGGCCGCCGGGTTCGAGGGCCCTCTGGGGGCACGGGCGCGCGACGTGTTTGCCGCCGCCAGCGCGGGGGGTCTGGCCGCACGCGACGATGCAGCGCTGCTGCAATGGCTGTCGCGATCCGATCCGACCGACTGAGCGCGGTGGCGTATCGGCGCGTCAGCGCCTGCACCGTTGGCGCGGCGGCGTCCGCACGATGGCCTTGTGTGCGGCGCGGGCTCGGGTCAGCGCCTAAAATGCGCCATGATCTCTCGCGAACCCACCATCGAACGCCTGGCCATCGCCAAGTCCTTGCTGCTCACACCCTTCGGCCTTGACGAATCGCACTTGAGCGCGGCGCTGGCCGAAATCCGGGCAAACCGGGTCGACGACGCCGACCTGTATTTCCAGTACACCCGCAGCGAAGGCTGGGGTCTGGAGGAAGGCATCGTCAAGTCAGGCTCCTTCAGCATCGACCAGGGCGTCGGCGTGCGTGCAGTCAGCGGGGAGAAAACTGCTTTTGCCTATTCGGACGACATTTCCCAGGCTTCGCTGCTCGATGCGGCGCGTACGGTACGTGCCATTGCTGCGTCCTCGCGCAGTGGGCGCAAGAAGATCACACCCCGCAGCGTCGCTGGCAGCCGTTCGCTGTACCCCGAGCTCGATCCGATTGCCACCATGGACAGCGCCGCCAAGGTCGCCTTGCTGGGCCGGGTCGAGAAGCTGGCCCGGGCCAAGGATCCGCGTGTGGCGCAGGTCATGGCCAGTCTGGCCGGTGAATACGACGTGGTCCTGGTGGCCCGTGCCGACGGCACGCTGGCCGCGGACGTGCGGCCACTGGTGCGACTGAGCGTCACGGTGATCGCGGAGCAAAAGGGTCGGCGTGAAGTGGGCAGTGCCGGCGGCGGCGGTCGCTTCTCCTTGGCCTACTTTGACGACGTCATGATCGAGCGTTATGTCGACGAAGCCGTTCAGGCGGCCTTGACCAACCTGGAATCGCGCCCCGCGCCCGCCGGCGAGATGACCGTTGTACTCGGCCCGGGCTGGCCCGGCATCCTGCTGCACGAAGCCATCGGCCACGGCCTGGAGGGCGACTTCAACCGCAAGGGATCGAGCGCCTTCAGCGGGCGCATCGGTCAACGGGTCGCGGCCAAAGGCGTTACTGTGCTCGACGACG
>JBKJRR010000068.1:0-5689 GCA_046594635.1 Burkholderiaceae bacterium | reverse complement strand
TCTCGCGCATCATGTAGTTGGAGCGCACGATGGTCGTGTTGCGGCCCACATTGCCCGATCCGATAACACCCTTCTCGAGGATCGCAACATTGCGGATCCCATGGTTGCGCGCCAGGTAATAGGCCGTGGCCAGCCCATGGCCGCCACCGCCGATGATGACGACGTCGTAATTTTTCTTCGGCTTCGGATCGCGCCAGGCACGCTCCCAGCCTTGATGTCCGCTCAGCGCGTTCTTGAACAGTGACCAGGCCGAATAGCGCTGGGTCATGCCTACATCCTCATCCGCAGCGCCTGCGGATCGAACGGTGGCTCGGACTGCAGCCGCGCGGAACGACGCTCACCGAGGATTTCGATCTCCAGATGCATGTCCGGACGGACCAGTTCGGTCGGTATGTAGCCTTGCGCCAGTGACTGGTCGACGCCATGGCCGTAACCACCTGACGTGACCCAGCCCACGACCTTGCCATCGACCCAGATCGGCTCGTCGCCCATCACGTCGGTGTCGGTCGCATCCACCTGCATGCAGATGCGTGTGCGTTTGGGTCCGTCCTGCTTTTCTTTCAAGGCAGCGGCCTTGCCGATGAAGTCGGGTTTGTCCAGCTTGATGAACCGATCCAGCCCGGCCTCGAACGGGCCATAAATCGGACGGAACTCGCGGAACCAGGTGCCGAAGTGCTTCTCCAGTCGCAGACACAACAAGGCGCGCATGCCGAAATTCTTCAGGCCCAGATCGGCGCCGGCATCCATGATGCTCTGGTACAGGCGGCGCTGGTATTGCGGAGCCACCCAGATCTCGTAGCCCAGATCACCGGTGTAGGTGACGCGGTTCACCTTGGCCCGCACGGTGGCCACTTCCATTTCGCGGTAGTCCATGAACTTGAAAGCGGCGTTGGACACGTCGTCGTCGGTCAGGCGTTGCAGCAGGTCGCGCGCCCTGGGCCCGGCAATGGACAGGCCAATCAGCTTCATGCCGAACGGCTCGATGTGTACCGATCCGTCCTTCGGCAAGTGCTGTTCGAACCAGCGCATATGGTAGATCTGCGCCTGGCTCGAACCCCACATCATGTAACGATTTTCAGCCGCCTTGGCGATGGTGAAGTCGCCAATGATCTTGCCTTGCGGGTTGAGCATGGGCGTGAGCATGATGCGCCCTTGCTTGGGCATGGTGTTGGTCATCAAGTGCAGCAACCACTGCTCGGCGCCTGGCCCGGTGATCTCGTACTTGGCGAAGTTGGCGATCTCGGTCACGCCCACGGCCTCGCGCACGGCCTTGCATTCGGCCTTGATTGGCGCGAAGTCGTTGGAGCGACGGAACGACACGATGTCTTTCGCCTCGCTACCTTTGGGCGCGAACCACAGCGGTGTCTCCATGCCCCAGGAGTCACCCATGACGGCGCCCTGCGCGATCATGGTGTCGTACAGGGGCGTGGTCTGCAGCGGGCGCCCCGCTGGCAACTCCTCGTTCGGGAAGCGGATGCTGAAACGACGCGCATAGTTTTCGCGCACTTTGGAGTTGGTATAGGTCCGGGTCGCCCAGTCGCCATAGCGGGCCACATCCATGCCCCAGATGTCGAAGCCGGGATCGCCATCCACCATCCAGTTCGACAAGGCCAGGCCGACACCGCCACCCTGGCTGAAACCGGCCATGACGCCGCACGCCGACCAGAAGTTGGTGCGACCACGCACCGGCCCCACCAGCGGATTGCCATCGGGTGCAAACGTGAACGGACCGTTGATGACGCGTTTGATACCGACGTTCTCGAGCCGGGGAAAGTGGCGGAATGCCACTTCGAGCGAAGGCGCGATGCGGTCCAGGTCGGGCTGCAGCAGTTCCTGACCAAAGCTCCACGGGGTTTCCTTGGGCGACCAGGGCACGCAGGCTTTTTCGTAGGCTCCCAACACGATGCCCTTGCCCTCCTGACGCAGGTAACACTCGGCGCCGAAATCGATCACATGGCCGATTTCCTTGCCTGCCGCCATGTTGTACGCCACCACCTCTGGTATCTCGTCGGTGACCAGGTACATGTGCTCCATCGCCAGCACCGGGAGCTCAATGCCCACCATGCGCCCCACTTCGCGCGCCCAGAGGCCACCGGCGTTGACGACATGTTCGCATTCGACCACGCCCTTGTTGGTGATCACCCGCCAGGTGCCATCAGGCTTTTGCTCCAGGCTCTCGACCTTGGTCTGGATCTCGATCGTCGCGCCGCCCAGCCGGGCGGCCTTGGCATAGGCGTAGGTCGTGCCCGACGGGTCGAGATGGCCTTCGTTGGGGTCGAGCAGTGCACCCACGAAATGTCGATCTTCGATGAACGGAAAGTACTTCTTGGCCTCGGTCACCGAGATGATCTCGGTCGCCATGCCCAGGTAACGCCCTTTGGCGACCGTCGTCTTGAGAAATTCCATGCGCTCGGGTGTGTCAGCCAGCATGATGCCCGCCGACAGATGCAAGCCGCAGGACTGGCCCGAAATTTCTTCGAGCTCCTTGTACAGCCCCACGGTGTAACTCTGCAGCATCGCGACGTTCGGGTCGCCATTGAGCGTATGGAACCCACCGGCCGCATGCCAGGTGGACCCCGACGTAAGCTGGTCGCGCTCAAGCAGCAAAACGTCGCTCCAACCCTTCTTGGTCAGGTGGTACAAGACCGAACATCCGACCACGCCGCCACCAATCACCACTACCTGAGCTGTCGTCTTCACGATTCGGGATCCTTCTGTTTCACGTTGTTATTGCGGCCGTACGGGACGCCCGTGAGCGTTCGGCCACGTATCCGGGATCTACCCGATTATTCCGCGCAATGGTGCTGATGGCGATAACCCGTGTGAACCTGGCCTGCAACTGACAAGCTTGCGTCACACCGAACCACGGCCTGCCAGCGCAAGGACACATCGCCCGCCCGCGCGCCTTGATGCATCAGAAGTCGGTGGGCACACCACCCTCCTGTTTGCGCCGCGCGACAAAGGCGTCGAGCTCCTCTTCAATTGCCGCATCCATGGCCGGGCGTTCGTATGCCGCCAATTCCTTTTGCCATACGGCATTGGCCTTCTGGAATGCGGTCGGACTGCCGGCTTCCTGCCAGGTCTCGAAATTGCGCCAGTCCGAGATGATGGGCGAATAAAAGGCAGTCTCGAAACGCTCCAGCGTATGGGCAGTGCCGAAGTAGTGGCCACCCGGGCCGACGTCGCGGATGGCGTCCAGCCCCAGCCCGGCCGGACTCACATCCAGTGGCGTCAGGAATTCGGCCACCATCTGCAACATGTCGACGTCGACGATGAACTTTTCGAACGACGCTGTCAGCCCGCCTTCCATCCATCCCGCCGAATGCATGATGAAGTTGCCGCCGCCCTGGATCACCGCCCACAACGAGAAGACAGATTCGTAAGCTGCCTGCGCATCCACCGTATTCGCCGCGCAGACATTGGATGTACGGTAAGGAATGCCGTACTTGCGACACAACTGTCCACCCGCTAGCACAGCTTTCATGTATTCAGGCGTGCCGAAGGCCGGTGCACCAGTCTTCATGTCGACATTGGAGGTAAAACCGCCGTACACGACGGGTGCACCCGGACGCACCATCTGTGTGAAGGCAATTCCCGCCAATGCCTCAGCGTTCTGCTGAGCCAGTGCGCCGGCAATCGTTACCGGCGCCATCGCACCTGCCAGTGTGAATGGCGTCAGCATGATGATCTGGTTGCGCGACGACATCTCCATGATGCCTTGCAACATGGGTGTGTCCAGCCGCAGCGGCGACGAACTGTTGATGATCGAGAACAGTGACGGCTCCGCCTCCATCTGCTCGCGAGTAATGCCACGCGCAATGCGGGCGATCTCCAGGCCGTCCTGGTTGCGTTCCTTGCCCAGCGAATAGACGTGGAACGGCTTGTCGGTCAGTTTGGCGATGTCCGACAGGCAGTCGAGGTGGCGAACCGAGGCATGGATATCCACCGGCTCGACCGGATAGCCGCCACTGGCGTGCACGATGTCGTAACGTTGCGCCAGCCGCACCAGATTGCGGAAGTCGACCTGGTTACCCACGCGACGACCACCTTGCAGATCCGAACAATTGGGTGGACTGGCCACTTGCGCGAACGCCAGGTTCTTGCCGCCGATCTTCACGTTTCGCTCGGGATTGCGCGCGTGCAACGTGAATTCGGAAGGGCAGGTCTGGATCGACTGCAATATCAGGTTGCGGTCAAAGCGTACGCGCTCCGAGCCTTCGCGCACATCGGCGCCGGCCTTCTTGAGAATCTCACGCGCGCCCACGTGCATGAAGTCCATGCCCATCTCTTCGAGGATGGTCAGCGATGCATCGTGAATGGCTTCAAGTTCGTCCTCGGACACCACGGGGGTGGCGGGGAATCGGTGCTTCAAGGAGCGGTATTTGGCTGTGGATGGCGCAGCCCGCGCCACACCGGTGCCACGACCACCTCCCCGTCGTCGGCCCGCGCCGGGGCTTGCTGTTTCCGTCATGCAGTGGGCTCCTTCATACTGGCAATTTGAATCGCAACAGTATCCGGGCAATTGCAGCCCCGCTTTGAACCATGTTTATGCCGGGGAATCATGAGTTCAACTCATGGAGCGCCACCCAACGCTGGAGAATTGCAATTGTCTCCGTGACGGCTGGATCGGCATGCAGATCGCCGCTTGTGGTTCAGCAGTGATCAGCGGGAGTGGGTGGCAGGTGATGACAAACAGCATGTCCGTGGCATCGGTAGCATTGCGCGGAGAAAGCGGGAAGCAGAAACAACAACGCCCACCAGAAGGTGGGCGTTGTTGTCCGGTCTTTTCGACCGATGTTTGGTTGCGCGAGCAAGATTTGAACTTGCGACCTTTGGGTTATGAGCCCAACGAGCTACCAGGCTGCTCCATCGCGCGGTAAGCCGAGAGTATATCCTATTGCTTAGGCCTTATCGGCCACGTCTTCAATTACTTCGTCAGCAATTTCAGCACGATCAACCAGTTCGACATAGGCCATTGGCGCGTTGTCGCCAACGCGGAAACCCATTTTCAGAATACGGGTGTAACCACCCGGACGCGCAGCAAAACGCGGGCCCAGCACGTCGAACAGTTTGGTGACGCTGTTGCGATCACGCAGACGGTCGAACGCCAGTCGACGATTGGCAACCGTGGCTACCTTGGCCAGGGTGATCATCGGCTCGATGACGCGGCGCAGTTCCTTGGCTTTCGGCAAGGTGGTCTTGATGGCCTCGTGTTCGATCAACGAGTTCATCATGTTCTGCAGCATCGCCAGCCGATGCGAGCTGGTGCGATTGAGTTTACGTAGTCCGTGTCCGTGGCGCATGGTGATTTCCTTTTAAGTTTTGATTGGCTAGCCGTATCAGGTACTGCCTTGTCATATGACAAGCCCTTGTGGGGCCGGTCAGATTATCGCTTTTCCAGTGCAGCCGGCGGCCAGCTCTCGAGCTTCATGCCCAAGGTCAGACCACGGGAAGCCAACACTTCCTTGATTTCGTTGAGTGACTTGCGACCCAGGTTCGGGGTCTTGAGCAACTCGTTCTCGGTACGCTGGATCAGGTCACCGATGTAATAGATGTTTTCGGCCTTCAGGCAGTTGGCCGAACGCACCGTCAATTCAAGTTCGTCAACCGGGCGCAACAGGATCGGGTCGAACTGCGTGTTGCCGCGCGGAGCCGGTGCGTCGAACGCCGCCAGCTCGCTGCCTTCGAG
>JBKJRR010000531.1:0-5942 GCA_046594635.1 Burkholderiaceae bacterium | reverse complement strand
GGGCGACCGGTCGCTGTCGTTCCTGCCGCTTTGCCATATCGCCGAACGCATGTCCTCGGTGTTCAACCCGCTGGCCGTCGGACTGGTCGTGCATTTTCCGGAGAACGCCGCAACCGTGTTCAACGACCTGCGCGAGGTCGCGCCCCAGGTGCTGTTTGCGCCGCCGCGATTCTGGGAAAAACTCTACTCGCAGATTGATCTGTTCATGCGCGACGCGATCGCGCCGGCGCGCTGGGCCTATGGCAAGGCACTGTCGCTGAACCGGCAAAGGGTCAACGACATGCTCGATGGCAAGAGAGTCGGTCCCCGCAGCACCAGGGAGCGAGTGTTTGACCTCGCCGCATTTCGCAACCTGCGCGTATTCCTGGGCTTGCAGAATCTCAAGACCGCACTGACCGGCGCCGCGCCGGTGCCGCCCGACCTGATCCGCTGGTTCATGTCCATCGGCATCGAGTTGCGCGAGGCCTTCGGCATGACCGAGACTTGCGGGTTTTGCACGGCCACACCCGTTGGTGGCATCCAGCTGGGCTGGGCCGGCTTGCCGGGCGTCGGCACCGAACTGCGCATTGCAGCCGAGAACGAGATCCAGGTGCGTGGACCGAATGTGTTTGCCGGCTACTGGCGTGACCCCGAGCGCACGAGCGAAGTGATTGACGCTGACGGTTGGTTGCGTACCGGTGATTGCGGTGAGATCAACGACCAGGGCTATCTGGCGATTCGCGACCGCATCAAGGACATTCTGATCACCTCGGGCGGCAAGAACATCACGCCCAGCCACATCGAGAACCTGATCAAATTCAGCCCCTATGTGACTGACGCGGTGGTGGTTGGTGACGGCCGCCACTTTCTGACCGCCCTGGTGATGATCGATCAGGAGCATGTGGCACGGTTTGCCCAGGAACAGCAGGTGCCTTACACCGACTTCGCCAGCCTGACCCGCACCGATGCTGTGACGGCACTGATCCGCGAGCAGATCGAGCAGGCCAACGGGCAACTGGCCCGGGTGGAGCAGATCAAGGACTTTCGCATCATTGCCGAGTTGCTCGGCGCTGAAGACGAGGAGCTGACGCCCACAATGAAACTCAAACGCAAGGTGATCGCGCGCAAGTACGCGACACTGATCACCAGCATGTATCCGAGCTGAAGGACACGGCATGCGTGCAACGACTCCAGGCAAATATTTTCCCCGTGTGTATGTGACTTTTCCGACTACCAACGAAGCAAGGAGACTGTGATGAAACCTGTACGTACTGCCCTGACCGCCGTGACCGCAAGCCTGGCGTTTTCGCTCGCCCATGGGGGCGGCGTGAGTGACACCGAAATCGTGATCGGTACCCACCTGGACCTTTCGGGCCCGGTGGCAGCCGGCATGCCGATGCTGCGCAACGCGATGCAGATGCGGCTGGACGAAGCCAATGCTGCCGGAGGAGTGCATGGCCGCAAGTTCCGCCTGGTGGTGGAAGACAACGGCAGCCAGCCTCAACTGGCCGTGCGCGCGGTACAGAAGCTCACCAAGAGCGATGACGTGTTCGCCATCCTGAACCCGTTCGGCTCCGGCCCCAACGCCGCCACCGTGAAGATGGCAACCGATGCCGGTGTCGTGGTGTTCGCACCCTGGGCGGCCTCGGGCATCATCCAGAAGGTCTCGGGCAACAGCCCGCTGCTGTTCACGACGGTGCAGAACTACGACAGCACCACGGCCACCGGCGTATCGTGGGCCATCAAGAACTGGGGTGCGAAGAAGATCGGTGTGATCTACCAGGAGGGACCATTCGGCGACCTGGTCAAGGGCGGCATGAACGTGGCGCTCAAGGAAGCCAACCTGACGGCAGCGGCCGAGGCCTCCTGGAAGGCCGGCGACATCGACTTCTCTTCGCAGGTTGCCAAGATGAAGGCGGCCAATGTCGACGTGATCCTGGCGGGCACGATCGTGCGCGAGACTGTCGCGGTGATGGCCGAGGTGCGCAAGCTGGACTGGAAGGAGGTCAAGGTCCTGACCACGCTTCCGGGCCGCAGTGGCATCGTGGCGGCGCTGGGCAAGGATGCGGTCGAAGGTCTGTATGGCATCGGCGGCTGGAAACTGCACGGCTCCGACAGCAGCGACGCGGATGCGAAAAAGTTCCAGGCCGCATACAAGCAGAAGTTCAATGCTGATCCGGACGAGAACGCCGCCAATGCCTATTCGTATACCGACTGGTTCATCAAGAGTGTCGAGGCCACCGGCCGCAACCTGACAGCGCCAGGCTTCTCCAAAGCGGCGCAGTCGGTGGCTCACCAGGACTTCACGACCTATTCGAAGCAAGGCTTCGTGAACAACCATGTAGGCCCGGAATATGCCTCGATCGACGTGATCAAGGCGGGCCGCTGGGTCCAGCAGGTTGCGCCGATGACCGGCTTGGTCAAGTAGCACGGCTGATGATGGCGCGGCGAGTGCAAGGCGCCCCGCTGGCCAGCGGGCGCGCTACAGTGGCGCCATGGTCAACTGGAAAAAACGCAATCGATTCCTGTCGCGCCGGGGACTGTGGTATTCGCTGGCGCTGTGCCTCCTGATCCTGCTTCTGGGTGGCGTCGGCTTTCGCTTTCTCGAACCTCAGACGCCGACCCTGCACGAGGCCATGTGGCTGGCATTCACCACCGCCGCAACCGTCGGCTACGGTGATCTCGTGCCCACCACGCTGGCGTCACGGGCATTTGCGGTCATGGTCGTGATCCTGGGTCTGGCAGTGCTGTCACTGGTGACCGCCTCGCTGGCGGCGATCTTCGTGGAAACAGAAGAGCGCCAGATCGAACGCGACCTGATGCAGGAAATTGGCGCCTTGCGCGCAGAAGTCCGCTCGCTGCGTGCAGAGCTCAGGGCCGCACTGCCACCACCGGGCGCCGCACCCACAACCCGCAACCCTGCGCTCTGAAACTGCACTCTGCACCCTGCTGTTCAGGGCCGCATCGACACCATGTGACCGACCCGTGGATCGGCTTTGCCACCGAGCACCTCGCGGTAAACCGCCAGCGCCTGCTCCGGCCCGCGGTGGTGTTGCACGACCAGCCACGGGGCCTTCGCTTCGGACACGCGATCCACAAGGGCTTTCCAGGCAATAACCAGTCGCGCACCCAGCACAGCGGCGCCCCATTCGACGCTGCGCTTCTTGATCTGCGCCGGCGCGAAAAACAATGTGGCCTTGGGGCCAGGCAGATTTTTCCCGCCTCCCAATTCCGCCACATGGGTGCCACCGATGGCGCAGCTGTAGGCCAGTCGGGAAAAGCGGGTGTGCACGGCCAGTCGCAAACCACCATTACCGGCAAAGTCGATGTAAATGCAAGGTGTCTCGGCGGGCAAGGCGTCCAGCTGCTCATAGGTCAGCACCCGGTGGTAACAGCGCAGGCTTTCACAGAAGGCCTTGTTCGGAGCCGATGTCAGGCCGATCACTTCAATTCCCTGGCGCTGCGCCAGCATGAAGGCGGTGCCGTAGGCCGTCTTGCTCGATGCACTCGACAACAGCATCACCGCGGGTCGGCCGGGTTCGCCACCGGCACCGAAGAAAACGTTGTCGGCCAGAAAGTCGTCGATCAGCCAGGATGTGGTGAACAAAGGCCGCAGGAGCGCCTGCAGATCTTCGGTATCGACCCGATAGAACGGATCGGTGGCGCAGCGCTGGTAGCGGTTGTAGACAGCGTGCAGTGCCGCGCGGTGCGCGCTGGCATCGGAGAAACCCTCAGGTGACAACCGGGTTGGCGCCAGCACCACGGTCTGCGCCATCGGGAAATAGCCATAAAGGCGTTCGCCCACCGCAACGCCGGGGTGGCGGGTCTGCACGACATCGCCAAATCCCCATACCGGTACGATGCCCTGGCCCTGCTGCCCCGCGGGGAAAAAATCCCAGTAGTGCATCGCGTCACCGAAGGCTGCATAGGTGATGTTGTTGGCGGTAAGCGCAAACCGATCGATCGCCACACGCACCTGGCCGTCGTCCAGCGCAGTGTCTTGCACGTTGTCCAGTCGGGCGCGCGAAATATCGGTCTTGTCGACGAGCAGTCGGGTCAGGCTCATGCGCACAGCCTACATCAAAACTGCCAGCCGCTGATCACGCCAGGGTGAATGTCACTTCGATATTGCCGCGGGTCGCGTTCGAGTACGGGCAGACCTGATGGGCCTTGTCGACCAGCGCCTGCAGCGCGGCGCGGTCCATGCCGGGCGCCTTGACCGTCATCTGCACTTCAATGCCGAATCCGGCCGGGATCGCGCCGATGCCGACAGTGGCGTCGATTGCCAGATCCGCCGGCAAAGCCAGCTTTTGCTGACCGGCGACAAATTTCATTGCGCCGATGAAACACGCGCTGTAGCCAGCGGCAAACAGCTGCTCCGGATTCACGCCACCGCCGGCGCCACCCATCTCCTTGGGTACCGCGAGTTTCACGTCCAGCAGGCCGTCGGACGAACGGGTGGTGCCGTCGCGCCCGCCGGTGGATGTGGCGTGGGCCTGGTAGACGACTTTGTCGATTCTGGTAACCATGGTGATTCCTTGAAAAGTGATGTCTGAGCAGCCAGACGGATGGGAACAGAAACGTGAAGACAGGCCAGCCGGCCCGCCGAACATGCAATGGTAGCCCGTACAGCGTGCGCGCACGCCGCCCCGCCATCAGGGTTTTCGGCATGGCGCATTAAAGTACCCTCCTTAGAAATCGTGCGACAAAGTGGACTATGGTTGCGCTTTCCGGTCCCGCAGGGCAAGCCGCACCCATCGACTGGTTCGTGCAGCACTGATGCTGAACCCGGACATGGCGGGTCACGCAGCGGACATGCCACGTGCAGGTTCGGGGACCATTGACAGGAGAGCACCGGTTTATGTTCGACTACATCATCATTGGCGGCGGTTCGGCCGGCTGTACGCTGGCGGGCCGCCTGAGCGAAGACCTGGATGTCACCGTGGCGCTGCTCGAAGCCGGCCCGGCCGACAGCAACGTGCTGATCCATTGCCCGGCCGCAATCGCGCTGCTGGCCAAGAACGGGCAGGCGAACTGGCGCCTGCAGACCGTGCCGCAGCCCGGACTGAACGGGCGCTGCGGCTATCAGCCCCGGGGCAAGGTGCTGGGCGGGTCGAGCTCGATCAACGCCATGGTCTACATCCGGGGGCAGGCAGCCGACTACGACCATTGGGCCGCACAGGGCAATTCTGGCTGGTCCTACAAGGACGTATTGCCATACTTCAAGCGTGCCGAGAACAACGAGCGAGGCGCTGACGCCTGGCATGGCAGTGGCGGGCCGCTCAATGTGAAAGACTTGACCTCGCCCAACCGGTTCGGCCCCCTGTTCGTGCAGGCCGGCGTGCAGGCCGGCTTCAAGGCCAACACGGACTTCAACGGCGCCGATCAGGAAGGTGTCGGCATGTACCAGGTCACGCACAAGAACGGCGAACGGTTCAGCGCCGCCAAGGCCTACCTGACGCCCAACCTGTCGCGTCCCAACCTGCAGGTGTTCACCGGCGCGCTGACAACCCGCATCCTGCTCGAGAAAAAGCGGGCAGTGGGGGTGGAGTTCCAGCACGACGGTCAGCTCAAGCAACTGCGCGCCACGTGCGAGGTGCTGTTGTGTGCGGGTGCGCTGCAGTCACCGCAGATCCTGATGTTGTCCGGCATCGGCCCCCACGCGCATCTGCTCGAAAACGGCATCGCCACGCAGCACACATTGTCGGGCGTGGGGCAGAACCTGCAGGATCATCCGAATGTGGTGATCAACACCACCGCACCACGCGGCCGAGAGCTGATGGGTATTTCGCTTTCGGGTGCGTTGGATGCCATCAAAGGCATCTTCGAATGGCGCCGGCATCGCACCGGCATGCTGACAAGCAATATCGCCGAGGCCGGCGGCTTCATCCGCAGCGCGCCCGAGGAGAATCGGCCCGATCTGCAGTTGCATTTCGTGGTCGGAATCCTGGTTGACCACGGCC
>JBKJRR010000498.1:0-4572 GCA_046594635.1 Burkholderiaceae bacterium | reverse complement strand
AGCTGCTCTTGGCGGCGTTGGCGGCCTCGGCAGCAGCGCGGGCATCCTGTGTCTCCTTGAACATGCGCGCGTTCTGGATCGCGATCACCGCCTGATCGGTGAAGGTCTTGAGCAACGCCACCTCTTTGTCACTGAAGCGCTCGCCGGCCTCGCGTGCGACGTGAAAAGCGCCAATGCCACGCCCCTCCCACATCATCGGCGCCACCAGCACCGAGAAGTTGCCAATGCGCGAGGCAGCAAGGCGCAGCGACTCGGGTGCATCGGTGTTGTTGGCAATGTCACCATAGAACATGGCCCCCTGCTGCTCGAACGCGAGCGCCATCGGCGTATGGGCCAGCGGCTGCGGAAAGGTGGCCTTGAGCGCTACCGCAAGCGCTTCGCCGTCCTCGCTGCGATCACGGCTGGCCGCCAGATGCACATGGTCGTCGTCGCTGCGCAGGAATATGGCCATGCGCTTGAAGGCAGTCACCTTCTCGCAGCTGTCCATGATGCGTTCGAATACCGGCGCGGTATCGGACACTGAACTGCTGATCACCGATAACACTTGCGCCGATGCCTCCTGCTGCTCCAGCGCCTCGCGCGTCTCGTTGAAAAGCCGCACGTTCTCGATCGCGATCACCGCCTGGTCGCGGAAGGATTCGGCAATCGAGACCTTGCTCGGACTGAAGGTATGGGGTCGACTTGAAGCGAAGCCCAGCAGCCCGATGCATGTCGCACCGCGCATCAGCGGCAGGTACAGCGCCGACTCGATGCCGAACTTCTCCCGAATCCCGCGCTCATGTTCCGGCAGTTCAATGACGCTCCAGTCCGGCAGACTAAGCATGGCGCAGTCCTGCATGGCGCGTGACGGAAAATTGAGTAAGGGCTCTATGGGCAGGTTCGGCGGGCCCAGATCCTCCATGGGTCCGGCAGCAGTTGCACCGGCCACTACGGTGGCCCGATCCGCATCCCGGCGGAACACGAAAGTCATGTCACATCCGATCAGCTGCACCGCGCTGGCCACAATGGCGTCGAACACCGGCATCACGTCAGTCGGCGACTCGCTGATGACCCGCAGCACTTCCGCCATTGCCGTCTGGCGCGCCAGCGCATCCTGGGTTTCCTTGAACAGGCGTGCATTCTGGATCGCGATCACGGCCTGGTCGGCGAAGGTCTTGATAAGCGCGATCTCTTTCTCGGAGAAAGGCCGGACCGGAAAACGTGCAACACCAAAACAACCGATGCCCTGGCCCTTCCAGACCAACGGCACGTAGAGTTGCGAATGGTCACCCATCCAACGTGTGCTGTCGCGCACCCCTTGCGGCACGCCTTCGCCATGCTGCACGTCCGGATAGTGCAGTACGACGCGCTTGTGCGCCGCATATCCGTGAACCGTATCGCTTGCCGACGACGGAAACAATCGATGCAGGTATTCCACCACCTTCGGATACATGGTGTCGCCCGGAAACTGTGGATCACGGTTGACTTGCAGACGAGCCACCCCGTCCTCACCGATCAATATGATGTTCACGTAGTTCGTGTCCAGTATGCGTTGGGCCCGGGTCAGTATGGTGTCGAACACCGGCTGGGTATCCGCAATGGACTGGCTGATCACCTGCAACACATCGGCAGATGCCGTCTGCTGCACCAGCGCCTCCTCGGTCTCGTTGAACAGGCGCGCATTCTGGATCGCGATGACCGCCTGGTCCGCAAAGGTTTGCACCAGTTCCAGTTCCTTGGGCCGGAAAGGGCCGGTGGAACGCGCAACCCCGATGGCGCCGATGCCACGGCCATCCCACAGCATCGGTGCGAACATCAGTGACGTATAACCGGCTTGCGCGGCCATCTTGCGCAACACCCCGGGCACGTCGGAACCATGCACCAGGTCCGGCCAATGCATGACCCGTCGCTCGCGGATCGCCTGGCCGGCAGGCGTGCGCTCCACCGGTGCCGGGAAGGTCGCGGCCACGACGTCGCGCGCCTTTCCCAGATAGGCACCGATGCGCAGCATGCCCTGCTCGTCGACGAGCAGCACGTCGAGTTCGTCGCCGCCAAAGAGGTGCTGGCAACTTTGCAGAATCTTGTCGAACACCGGCTGCGAGTCGGACACCGACTGGCTGATGACGTTCAGAATATCGGCCGACGCCTTCTGCTGCTCCAGCGTCTCGGTCACGTCGCGGTTGCGCGCCTCTAGCTCGTTGAACAACCGGGTGTTCTCCACCGCGATGACAGCCTGGTCAGCGAATATCTGCAACAGCGTGAGCACCTTGTCGGGAAAGGCGCCGGCCGCCAGGCGTCCCACGGCGATCGAGCCGATGGCGCGCCCGCCTTGCAGCATCGGCACCGCCATCACGCTGCGGTAGCTGGTCGCGCTTGCAGCCTCAAACAGACCGTAGTCGCCGTCAAGTGACACATCGGGAATCTGCATCGGCTTGCCCGCCAGGATGCTGCGCCCGTGCACCGAACTTGAATCCGGCTTGCGCGGAAAGGCATCGCGCATTACGGCCTCAGCCTCGGCCTGCGTGCCATGCCAGCCCAGCATGTGCATCTGCTCGCCATCGAAACGCGTCGCGCCGCCCATGTCTGCGCCACTCAGCACACAGGCGCGCTCGGCAATCGCCTGGAACACCGGGGTCACATCGGTGGGCGACTCGCTGATGATGCGCAGGATGTCGGCGGTCGCCGTCTGGCGCTCCAGTGCCTCCTGCGTCTCGTTAAATAGCCGCACGTTCTCTATCGCGATCACCGCCTGGTCACGGAAGGACTCGGCGATTGCGATTCTGTTGGCGCTGAAGGCCTGCGTTCGCCCAGCAAGGAAAGCCAGCACGCCAATACAGTCTGCGCCACGCATCAGTGGCAGGTACAGAGCCGACTCAACCCCGAACTGTTCACGAACATAACGCTCCTGATCCGGCAGTTCGATCAGGCTCCAGTCCGGCAGATGCAGCATCGCGCAATCGTGCATGGCGCGCGACGGAAAGTTCAAAATAGGATCAAGGGGCAGGTTGGCCTGGCCCAGGTCCTGCATCAGCCCTGCTGCTGTCGCGCCCGACATCCGAGTAAAGCGTGCTCCATCACGGCGAATGATGAAGGTCAAGTCACATCCGATCAGCTGCACCGCGCTGGCCACAATGGCGTCGAACACCGGCATCACGTCGGTCGGCGATTCGCTGATGACCCGCAACACGTCGGCCATCGCGGTCTGGCGCGCCAGCGCATCCTGAGTTTCCTTGAACAATCGCGCATTCTGGATCGCGATCACCGCCTGGTCGGCAAACGTCGATAACAGGGCCATCTGCTTGTCCGACAGCAACCCTGGCTCGGGTGAAGACATCGAGATAACACCAATCGCCGCGCCACCCAGCATCAGCGGGGCGGTTGCAATGGAACGGAACGCCAGTTCGCGCGCATGCGCCTTGACGAAATCCGTCGCGTTGGCGCCGAATGTGTCGGCGGTCTGCATCGCGCAACCGTCGAGCACCGCCCTGCCAGCACCGTTGCCCCGGTCGATCGGTAACACGTCCGGACCGTGGTTCTCGCCCTCGGTCAGATCGTAGCTGCGCGCGCGCCGGTGCAAACCGTCGCCCTCGACCAGGCGCAGCGCAGTCTTGCGCCCGAACAATTGCGCCGCACTGCGCACAATGACATCGAATACCGGCTGCGTGTCGGTGGGCGAACCACTGATGACATTCAAAATTTCCGCCGTCGCCGTCTGCTGCTCCAGCGCCTCGGTCACCTCGCGGTTGCGGGCTTCCAGCAAGCGGAACATCCTCGCGTTCTGGATCGCCACCACTGCCTGATCGGCGAAGCTTCGCGCCAGACTGATCTCGGATTCGGCGAACGGGCGCGGTGGAACGCGGACAATGTCGATGGTGCCAATGCCCTTGCCCTCCCACATCATCGGCACGACCAGCAACGAAAAGTTGCCGCGCATGTTGGCTTGGCTGCGCAAGAACCTCGGAACATGCTGCCCGTTCAAGGCATCTGCCACATGCAGCAATTCACCGTCACGCAACGTACGCGCGTGCACAGTTTTCTCCACCGGCGCCGGCAGAACTTCCTGAAAAATCTTCGCCTGTTCAGGCGAATAGCCGCGACACGCCTTCATCCGGACCATGTCGTCGTCATCCACCAAAAGGATGCTGACGGCATGGCCACCAAACAGCTTCTCGCAGGAATCGGCGATCTTGTCGAACACCGGCTGGGCATCGGCCATGGAGCCGCTGATGACCTGCAGCACCTCGGCAGTCGCGGTCTGCCGCTCCAGCGCCTGCTTCGTTTCCTCAACCAGCCGCGCATTCTCCAGCGCCACGCCCATGCTCGAAGCAAGCGTCGTCAGCAAACGCACATTGGACGGGTCATAGGCGTATTCACGTTCATGGTCCTGCAGCGTGAACCAGCCCAGCACCCGATTGCTGCCGATGATGGGAACCGATGCAATTGAATGGGCCCAATCAGTGACTTCGACGTGCTGCAGCCCTGCAGCCGTCTGCGCGGCGCGCGTATTGAGAACAGAGGCCTGACGCGTGGCCAGCCACTGCATCATCATCGGAGCCTCCTGGTGCGGTGGCCGGTGCGGTATCGGAGCCCCAT
>JBKJRR010000426.1:0-5549 GCA_046594635.1 Burkholderiaceae bacterium | reverse complement strand
AGCGACGCCCGGTACCATGTTGTGGCGCCTGAAGGTCAGGCCTTTTTCACCCAGGCGCTGCACCAGCCCTTGCCCGCGACCTGTTTGCCGGCAAACAACGCACAGCCGCCGGCGGCGTCGGCCGGTTTACCCTGGAACAGCGTGCAGTTGTTGCACACCTGCTCAGCCGTGTGTTTCGGGTACTTTTTCTTGTCGGCCTTGGCGCCATCCACAACGTAGCCCAGTGCGGCAGCTTGCGGGTCCTTTTCATCCACCATCTTGGCCTGGGCCAGGGCGCCTGTTGCCAGGCTGGTACCAGCGCCTGCTGCAACGACGGCCATCATGAATACACGGCGATTCGAACGCATGGAAAATCCTTCAGTAGGGGTATCCGGCAACGACAATGACCGATGTATTTCCGGCGTCAGCCATCGGTTGTAAGAGTTGCAAGGATAAATGAGTTGCGCCTGTTGCCAGTTGATCCCGGTCAATTGACCTCTGCTGGATCGCCAACATACTATGGTCCGCCCCTAGCCCAACCAGGAGACTGAATGCCATGGCCCAGCAACATGCCCTTTCCGGACAGGTAGTCCGCCTCGCGCCCTGGTCCGATGTGGCGACCGATGCCCGGACCACGGCCGTGATCAAGGCCGAACAGCTTGAGGTCGTGCGTATCGTACTGCCCGCCGGGAAGGTATTTCCTGAACACCATGTGCAGGGTGAAATCACCGTGTTGTGCCTGGAGGGCCGGATTCTGTTTCGCACACCCGCAGCAGAGCAGCCGATGGGGCCAGGGGATTTCATCCACTTGCAGGGGGGCGAGCCGCATGCCTTGGAGGCGCTGGAAGATGCGTCAGCCTTGCTGACCATCTGCCTGGTCGGCTGAGTTCGACCTGCGCGGGAGACCCTTGCGTGTCGGAACGGACCACCGCGCAAAGGGCGATCAGGTCGTCGGTTTGCGCTGAATCACCAGGGCGATGCCGCCCAGAATCGCCACCGATGCCAGCACCAGTCGGGCGGTAACCGGCTCGCCCAGAAAAAGCGCCCCCCCCAGCGCGGCAATTGCCGGAACGCTCAGTTGCACGGTTGCGGCCGTGGTTGCGCGCAGACTGCGTACGGCCAGATACCAGATCGCATAACCCAAGCCGGACGTCAACGCGCCGGACGCGACGGCAAAGCCCACGCCCGTTGTATCCAGGCGCGCGTGCCCCAGGCCGGTGACGGCGACAACCAGTATCAGCGCTGGCAGGCTTGCGCGCAGAAAATTGCCGGCCGTTACGCGTGTTGGATCGCCAGCGCCTTGGCCGCGCAACGAGTAGATGCCCCAGGCCATGCCCGCCAAGAGCATCAGCAACGCGCTGGCCGCAGGTGGCGCAGACAAACCCGGTAACAGCAGGCCGAACAGACCGGCACAGGCGAAGGCCAGACCGACGGCCTGCACGGTGCTGAAGCGTTCGCCACGCCACAAGCCGACGCCGATCATGGTCGCCTGCACGGCACCGAACAGCAGCAGGGCGCCAGTACCGGCCGACAGGTCGACATACGCAAACGAAAATGCCGCGGCGTAGACAAACAAGGCCAGGCCCGAAGGCCAGTTGCCTGCGCCTTGCAGTGGGCCTTGAGGTTGGCGCAAACGCACGATCAGCCACACGGCCAGCGCGCCGGCAACGATGCGGATGCTGGTGAAGCTGCCGGCATCGATGTTTGTGTCGCGTAACGCGATCCGGCACAGCAGCGAGTTGCCGGCAAAGGCCAACATCGCGACCACGGTGATCAACGGTACGGGAAGTGGGCGCATGCGAGAAAGGCGGCGAAATACCGTCGAGCTTACACGTTGGCGCACCCACCGCAAATGAGGTGTGTCCAGCCAGTGGTGGCGGAGCGGGGCGCGGGGTCAGGGCTGGTCCAGCGCGCGCGACGCACCTAGCAAGGCGGGTGACACATCCGCGGTAATCAGCCAAGTCGGAATCGCCTCCAGATAAGGACGCATGCGGCCCTTGCTGACGAATTGTTCGCGAAACACCGACACCTGTAACGCGTTGACGAGTCGGGGCAGGATTCCACCTCCCAGATACACCCCGCCACGAGCGCCCAGTGTCAGCGCCAGATTACCGGCCGTCGTGCCCAGGAAGCTGAAGAACATCTCGCAGGCAGCCACAGCGTGTGGCACGCCGATCCTGGCCTGCGCGATGACCTCTGATGGCCCCAGGTCAGTCCCCACCGGTGCATCGGCCAGCTCGCTGGTGGCCACGTAAAGGTTTACCAGCCCGGGGCCCGACAGCACCCGCTCGGCGGACACATGTCCCATGCGACCCTGCAGACACTTGATCACGGCAGCCTCACGGCAGTTGGTGGCCGCCAGCGTGGCGTGGCCGCCCTCGCTGGCGATGGGAACCCGATTTCCGTGCTCGTCCGATACCAAGCCACCCACTCCCAAGCCAGTTCCCGGGCCGATCAGGGCAATGGCCGCGCCAGCCACCGCTGTACCGCTGCCGATCTGGTGCAGATCAGCGGGACCGAGCGCCGGCAACGACAACGCGAGCGCCGTGAAATCATTGATCACCGTCAGGCGTTGCAAGCCGAGTTCGCGCTGCAGTTCGGAAATTGAAAATGACCAATGGTGGTTGGTCATCTGGACCCGGTCGTTGGTAACCGGATTGGCAATTCCGATGGCGCAAGCCGGCGGAATGGATTTGCCATGGGTCAGCAGGTAATGCCGGATCGCGGTTGCCAGGCCATCGTATTGGGCGCATGGATAGGTCGCCAGGCAGCTGAACGCGGCTCCGGGCTCGGACTGCCAGGCGAATCGGGCATTGGTACCTCCGATGTCGCCGAGGAGCCGCGCGGTACAGGATTCGAGTTTCATGGTGACGATGTTGTTTTTGACGTGGCGTGCAACTGCTCAGACGCCGGCATCGGAAACATCACCGATAAACAGCACTGCAGCACGAAAAATGCGCGTGCACGATGCGACGCGCGTTCAAGTCTGGTACAAGATGCACTTCCTGGAAGAACCTGTCTGCCATACTGATTTCCGATTACGCAACGTCGAATATCCCGATGCAAAAAATCACCGATCTCACGGCCGACTGGACAGGCTGGCTCCAGGAAAATCTGCGTCTGGGTTGTAGCGAGGAGTCGATGATCGCGTCGATGGTGCAGGCCAATGTGGATCCGGTGGCTGCCAGGCAATGGTTTCGGGACGCGTTGGTCGCGTCGCAGGTTGCGGGTCAACCGGTGCAGCCAGTCGCGTCCCATCGAGAGAGCGCAGCGCGCGGGACTTATGTGTGCGATATCGTGCGGCTGCCGCAGTCCGGCAACCTGATTCACTGCAGCGGTCACGATGTACGTGTGACGATGCGATTGTCCCGGCCGGTGCTGGCGGTATTCGACAACATGCTGTCGCCGCACGAGTGTGACGAGTTGATCCGTTTGTCCAGCATCAAGCTCAAACGGTCCACCATCGTCGATCCCCTGACCGGGGAACAGCGATTCATCGACGAGCGCAGCAGCGACGGTACCTATTTCCTGTGCAATGAGACCGAGTTCATCGCCCGTATTGATCGGCGAATCTCGGATGTCTTGCATTGGCCGGTGGAAAACGGTGAGGGCCTGCAGATCCTGCGCTATGGAATCGGAGGCGAATACAAGCCACACTTTGACTATTTCGATCCACACCATGCCGGCAGTACGGTGCATATGGCAAAGGGCGGCCAGCGCGTCAGTACGCTGATCATCTATCTCAACGACGTGGAGCAAGCGGGGGAAACGGTGTTCCCTGCCATAGGCGTCAGCGTCGTGCCCAAAAAAGGTTCCGCAGTCTATTTCGAGTACTGCAATTGCCAGGGTGATGTGGATGCGCTGACTTTGCACGGCGGCGCGCCGGTTGCAGTGGGAGAAAAGTGGATCGCCACCAAGTGGATGCGCGAGCGCCGCTACGGCTAGCCGCGCGACCCGTGGCCATGCCCCATGGGGGCGCCGATGCTTTTTGTGTGGCTGACCCATGGGCGAGGCAGCGCCGTTGTGCTGGCGATGCCTGCAGGCCCGCGCCAATGGCCGCCGGATCACGGTTCTCGACACAGCGACGCAGAAGTGGATCACGTCGCAGCGGAAGCTTGTCCCGGCCCATGATGCCCAAGCTGTGGATGTAGTTGTCACCCCGTTGGCCCCAGTTGCGACATTCGATCCCCAGCTTGAACGTCGCCTGGGTCTGGCGCAAGAATTCGTCTTCATGGAGGCCCAGCCGCGTGTTAAAGGTGAGGATGGAAGGAATGGTCGCCTTGCCCACGCCCACCGTCGAGATTTCATCTGATTCGATCAGCTGGATATCGTATTTTTTGCGCCTGAAATCAGCAAGGTGGCGGCTGACACCCAACCGGCTGCGCCGCCACCCATGATGAGCATTTTTTTCAGGTTCTGGATGCTCATAAGGGTTCCTGGCTGCACAGGAGCTGTTGCAGTACTCCCTTGCCCCGCGTAAGCATCCTTTTCCCGGGTTGAAATGGTCAACCGAAATTTCAGAAAATTTTCAAACCCTGAATGACGATCGTCATCACAACCGAAGCCTATACGCTTTGCGGCCACAAGGAAGGTCAAGTTGCCGCTGTTGCGTTGTCAGAATGGTGCCCCATAGCGGGGCACCATCCATCATCCACAGACGCTATTGAAAGGCAACGGGTGCCGCCACGCTGATGGTTGTTGTAAAGACTCCACCAGCCGCCACCGAGCGATTGGTGTTGCTGGTCAATCCGCTGGCTGTCAATGCTGCTCCACCCCCATCCGCCTCAAAGCTGATCTGTGTAATGCGGTTCGCCAATATGGTTGCAGCAGTTACTGTGGAAACACCGCAGTTCTGTGCGATACCAGTGAAAGCACTTAACGGCGTGCTGTATGTCACTGAGTTCGCAGAAGTTGCCTGGACTACGGCGGCTACCTTCGGATCACAGGAGGGATTTGAAACTCCTGGCACGTTGGCAGAAATCAAGATCACAAACCTGGCTCCGCCCGATGCGCTAAACCATTCTTGATTTACACCCATCGCGTAGTTCAATGTGGTTTTGTTCACAGCACTGACCGTTGCTGTACTTGGTGGTTGGAAGAAGATCCCCTGGTAGCTGTAAGCCGCAGGTGTCGCACTGTTCAACTGGGAGAAGGAGAAAATAAAGTTCGGGGCTGCCGCAGGACTGCTGTCGGCAAACCCACCTCCAGAACCAATCGTTACACCAGCATCACCACCATACGTGCCCCACACACCACCATTGGTCGTTGTATTGGCGGTGTTGAACCCTGCCGCCATGATCGGCGTTGCAGTAGGAGTAGGAGTAGGAGTAGGGGCGGCAGCAGCAGCATTCAGAACAAAGTCGTCAAAATAGTAATGCTTTCCGGGGGGCGCATCAACGGTACCTATGTTTGGCAGAAGTACGATGGTGGTCCACGCCAGCGCGGGGTCGATGCTGGTAAAGGTCCAGGTGAGGGTCTGCCAACCTACCACGACCGTCTCGTTTGCAGCAACATCACCAGAGTTCGCAGTATTCCCAGTCGTCTCGAGTTTGATCTTCATCGGAATGCCA
>JBKJRR010000193.1:0-11061 GCA_046594635.1 Burkholderiaceae bacterium | reverse complement strand
GCTGGTGCGGCCGGCTTGTTCTGCGCCGGTGTGGCCGGGCAATCGGGCCTGAAAGTTCTGCTGGTCGACCATACCGACAAAATCGCCGAGAAGATTCGCATCTCTGGCGGCGGGCGCTGCAATTTCACCAACCTTTGTACCGGCCCCTCCAATTTTCTGGGCGAGAACCCAAAATTCTGCCGTTCGGCACTGGCCGGTTATCCACCCAGTGACTTCATCGACCTGCTGCGCCGGCACGAAATCGGCTACCACGAAAAGCACAAGGGTCAGCTGTTTTGCGACCGCTCCGCACAGGACCTGATCACCATGCTGCTGACCGAGTGCGCCGTCGGTGGCGTGACGCATTGGCAGAACTGCCCGATCCACACCATCGCCACCGAAGGCGCAGAGCAGCACTACCTGCTGGGCAGTGCCCAGGGCGCAATCCGCAGCCGTGCGGTGGTGATCGCCACCGGCGGCTTGTCGATTCCCAAGATCGGTGCCACCGATTTTGGTTACCGGATCGCGCGCCAGTTCGGACTTTCGGTCATCGAGCCGCGCCCGGCACTGGTGCCGCTCACGTTCGATGCGGCCCAGTGGTCGCCGTTTGCCGAATTGTCCGGCCTGTCATTGCCGGTGGCGATCGAAACCGGAAGCAAACGCCAACACAGCCGTTTCCTGGAAGACCTGCTGTTCACCCACAGGGGCTTGAGCGGGCCAGGGGTATTGCAGATCTCGAGTTATTGGCGCGCCAACACCCCCATCCGGATCGATCTGGCGCCCGATATTGACCTGCTCAAGACATTGTTGCGGGCCAAGGGACTGTCGCGCAAGCTGCTGGGCAACGAGCTGGCAGCCGTGGTGCCGACGCGCCTGGCCGACACCTGGATCCGCCAGGACCAGCAACTGGGGCACGACTGGCATCGGCCCATTGACCAGACAGGCGACAAGGCCTTGAACGCGCTGGCTGAGCGATTGGCACGCTGGGAGCTGGTGCCCAGCGGCACCGAAGGTTATGCCAAGGCCGAAGTAACCGCCGGTGGTGTCGACACGCGTTGCCTGTCCAGCCAGACCATGGAATCGAGCCAGAGTGGTCTGTATTTTATTGGTGAGGTGGTGGACGTCACTGGCTGGCTGGGTGGCTACAACTTCCAGTGGGCGTGGGCCAGCGCATATGCCTGCGCGCAGGCGCTGTCGGCCCATCTATTGAGCCCGGAAACAAAAGCACTATAATTTGCGGCTTTGCTGGAAACTGCCCGAGCCGCGATTGCCGCCGCAGGGGTCTCCATTGAGCGAGTTGACAGCAAACTTCAGCCGGGAGGCTCGATCTCTTCCCGACACATTATTGGAACCCAAACGCTAATGACCACCATCCGTGTAAAAGAAAACGAGCCGTTCGACGTGGCCCTGCGCCGTTTCAAGCGGACCATCGAAAAACTGGGTCTGCTGACCGACCTGCGCGCCCGTGAGTTCTACGAGAAGCCGACTGCCGAGCGCAAGCGCAAGAAAGCTGCCGCGGTCAAGCGCAACTACAAACGCATCCGCTCGATGCAGTTGCCCAAGAAAATGTATTGATGGTGTGGCGGGTTCCACCCGCCGCCCCCTGCAAGCGACAAAACCCGTGCCCGGTATCCGAGCGCGGGTTTTTGCGTTATTGGCCTTAATGATTCCCCAGGAGCTGAACATGGCACTCAAAGACCAGATTACCGAGGACATGAAAACCGCCATGCGCGCCAAGGACTCGGCGCGCCTGTTGACCATCCGGCTGCTGCTGGCCGCATGCAAGCAAAAGGAAGTCGATGAACGCGTGACCCTCGACGACGCGGCCGTCGTGTCCATCATCGACAAGCTGGTGAAGCAGCGCAAGGACTCGATCACCGCCTTCACCGGCGCTGGTCGCCAGGATTTGGCGGATATCGAATCGGCCGAACTGTTGGTGCTGACGGCTTATCTGCCTGAGCGTTTGGACGCCGTACAGGTCCGGGGCGCCATCGACACCATCGTGGCTGAACTGAGCACCGAACTGGGTCGCAAGCCGGCAGCCGGCGACATGGGGCGCGTCATGGGGCTGGCCAAGACCCGGCTGGCGGGCAAGGCCGATATGGGTCAGGTCTCGAGTGCTGTCAAGGCAGCACTGGCCGGCTAAGACTCTCGCTGCGCCGCGGCGCAGGAAAAAAAAGAGCCCGCGCAATGCGGGTCTTTTGTTGTGCCGCTCAGGGCCGCATCAGTTGCCGGCGATCTTCATCTTGCCCAGCAGGATCGAGCCCACCGTCTTGGCACCGTAGTTGTAGGTATCGGCACCCACAGCCTCGATGGACTTGAGCATGTTCTTCATGTTGCCGGCAATCGTGATCTCATGCACCGGATAGGCAATGCGCCCGTTCTCGACCCAGAACCCACTCGCACCGCGAGAATAGTCGCCGGTCACGTAGTTCACGCCCTGGCCCATCAGCTCGGTCACGAACAGGCCACGGCCCATCTTGCGCAGCATCGCGTCCAGATCGTCACCCGGATCGGTCAGGCGCGAGTTCAGCACCAGATTGTGTGAGCCCCCGGCGTTGCCCGTGGTTTGCATACCAAGTTTGCGCGCGGTGTAGCTGCTCAGGAAATAACCCTTGACCCGCCCGCCCTCGACCACCGTACGCGGCGACACACGCACGCCCTCCTCGTCAAACGGCGAACTGCCCTTGCCGCGCTTGATGAACGGATCTTCCTGGATGTCGATGTGTTTCGGAAACACCTGCTTGCCCAGCGAGTTGAGCAGAAAGGAACTCTTGCGGTACAGCGCACCGCCACTGACGGCCTGCACGAAGGCACCCAGTAACCCCGCGGCCAGCGGCGACTCGAACAACACCGGGCATTGGCGCGTGGATATCTTGCGCGCACCGAGCCGACTCAATGCCCGTTCGGCCGCGTATCGGCCCACAGCCTTGGCGCTGGCCAACTCGTTCGCGTCGCGCATCGAGCTGTACCACGCATCGCGCTGCATGTCCTCGCCGATGGAGGCAATTGGAGAGACCGAGATCGAGTGACGCGAACTCGAATATCCGCCGCGAAACCCGTGGGTATGGGCGCTGAAAAAGTGGGACTGCTGCGCCGACACCGCCGCACCTTCGCTGTTGGTGATGCGCTTGTCGGTCTTCAAGGCGGCCTGCTCGCAGCGCATGGCCAGCTCGGCAGCCTGTTCGCTGGTCACCGACCAGGGAAAAAACAGTTCCAGCTCATCGGCCAGCGTCGACTGCGGCGCGATGTCGGCGGCATCAGGCAGGCCGGCCATCGGGTCCTCGGCTGTGAAGCGGGCAATGTCAAACGCGGCCTGTACCGTCTGCGCAATCGCCGCGTCGGAAAAGTCCGAGGTATTGGCATTGCCACGCCGTTTGCCGACGTAGACAGACACTGACAAGGATTTGTCGCGGTTGCGCTCTACGTTCTCCAGATCTCCCTTGCGCACCGACACGCTCAGGCCGCAGGCTTCGGACGCCTCGGCTGCTGCGTCGGTGGCGCCAATCTTGCCTGCATGGTGCAGTGCGCTGTCCACGAGTTGCTCGAAAAATGGGCGGCTATAGCTGAAGCCGCTGTCGGCCCGGGTCTTCTTGTGTTGTGTCATCTTGGTTCGTTCACGTGGGCGACTATGATACTTGGCTGACCCACTCCCGGCCGCCAGAGGCCTGAATGCCCGTTTTCATCCATGCAACGCAAAGCCAAAAAAGGGTACTTCGTCTCCGGCAAGTTTGTTACCGAAGGCAGTGAACTCGACCTCGAACTCAAGCGCGAGCTCAAGGGGTCGGACACACCCAGCCGCACCGATCGAAAGCGTGAAAGCGACGAGTTGCAAAAACTCGGCGAAGACCTTTTGCTGCTCCGCGCCGAACTGATGGGCCGCCTGCCCCTGTCCGACAAGCTGGTGGATGCCATCGCCGAAGCCAAGCACATCACAAACTTCGAAGGCAAGCGGCGCCAGTTGCAGTTTGTCGGCAAGCTGATGCGCAAGCTCGATGCCGAGACACTCGAGCAGGTGCGTGCAGCGCTGTCAGAGCAGCACAGCGGCTCGGCCAGTGAGACTCTGGCTTTGCACCAGGTCGAGCAGTGGCGCGAACGGCTGATCGCAGACGACGGCGCATTTCAGGACTGGGTGACCCGGTACCCGCAGTCGGACAGCCAGCAGTTGCGGGCGCTGATACGCCAGATCCGCAAGGATGTCCAGCCGACCGTGGCGGGCGAAACCCCGCGCCATGGGAAGGCCTACCGCGAGCTCTTCCAATTGCTGCGCAGCCAGCTGCACGAAGCCCCGGACAACAATGAAAGCGACGACGATGTCAGCAGCAGCCGAACCGACATTTGATTCCATCCGCATCGGCATCGTCTCGGTCAGCGACCGCGCTTCCAGCGGCGTCTACGAAGACAAGGGACTGCCGGCGCTCAAGGAGTGGCTGGGCCGCGCACTACGCAACCCGTTGCATTTTGATGCCCGGTTGATTCCCGACGAACAGGCGCAGATCAGTGCCACTTTGACCGCCCTGGTAGACGCCGGTTGCCACCTGGTGTTGACCACCGGCGGCACCGGGCCGGCGCAACGTGACGTGACACCCGAGGCTACGCTAGCCGTGGCCGACAAGGAAATGCCCGGTTTCGGCGAGCAGATGCGCCAGATCAGCCTGCGTTTTGTGCCCACCGCCATCCTGTCGCGTCAATGCGCGGTGATTCGTGGCAACTGCCTGATCATCAACCTGCCGGGACAACCCAAGGCCATCGCCGAGACACTGGAAGGCTTGCGATCAGACGCCGGGGAATCGCTGGTAGCCGGCATCTTCGCGGCCGTGCCTTATTGCATCGACCTGATCGGCGGACCTTACATGGAAACCGATGCGGCGGTGTGCAAGGCCTTCCGGCCCAAGTCCGCGTTGCGGCAGTTGCCACCGGCCCCCTGAGAGTGCCCCAACCCTGGCTTCGCCAGGCCCCCCAAGGGGGTGCGAGGAAACTTGGGAGCGGCCCGGCGTTTCCTCATGCGCGCGAGAGCTATTTGCCCACCAGATCGTTAAGCTGTTCGGCCTTGAAGTCACCGTCGCGGCAGGCGTCAGATGGCACACAGCCACCCTGGCTACGGCCTTCGGACAAGGTGCCGATGGCCTCCCACAACATCGCGATCTGGTGCTCCTGCGAGCTGGCATTGTCGATCAGGCCGCGCATGGCCAGGCTCAAAGGGTCGTCGTTCTGCGTAACGCCATAAGCTGAAAATCCCATCTTGGTGGCGGCCGCTTCGCGCTTGGCCTCGCCTTCGCCCTGGATGATGCGCGCCGGGTTGCCCACCGCCGTCGCCCCTGCCGGCACCGGTTTGGTCACCACCGCGTTGGAGCCGATCTTGGCGCCGTCGCCGACGGTAAATCCCCCGAGCACTTGCGCGCCAGCGCCGATGATGACGTCGGCGCCAATCGTCGGATGGCGCTTGGTGCCCTTGTACAACGAGGTGCCGCCCAAGGTAACGCCGTGGTAGATCGTGCAGCCGTCACCAATCTCGGCGGTCTCTCCGACCACCACACCCATGGCATGGTCGAAGAAAACCCTCTCGCCGATCTTGGCACCCGGATGAATCTCGACCCCGGTGAGAAAGCGCCCAATATGGGACGTGAAGCGGCCCAGCCAGGTGAAACCGTGGTTCCACAACCAATGCGCCGGACGGTGCAGGATCAAGGCATGCAGGCCCGGATAACAGGTCAGCACCTCCCAGGTGCTGCGCGCGGCAGGATCACGGTCAAGGATGCACTGGATGTCGGAGCGGATACGGGCAAACATGCCGGGTAGTCTAGCCTTTGGAGTCTGCTGCTGTCACCAGCATGGCCTTGGCGACACCTCTGAGAACGTGGATTTCCTCGTCGGTGACGCCGGCGCGGTTGAACAACTGGTTCAGGCGGGGCATCAGCTTGCCCGGCACAGCTGGATCCAGGTAACCGACGGCGGTCAAAGCCTGCTCCCAGTGCGCGAGCAAACCGGCCACCTGTCTGGCGTCGGCCGCCCGCGGCGGCACGACCCCGGCAGACGGTTCCACGGCAAAGCCGCCCAGCGACAAACGCCATTCATAGGCCAGCACCTGCAGCGCCGCCGCGAGGTTGAGTGAACCGAAATGGGGGTTGGTCGGAATCGACAAGGCGACATGGCAACGGTAGACATCCTCGTTGCGCATGCCGAAGCGCTCCGAGCCGAACAACATCGCCACGCCACCGGGCAACGGCACAGGCCCGGCTGGCGTAGCCTGTGAGTCCTGATTGAGCGATTCGCCAGCAAGCAGACGGGCGAAACATTCGCGCGGGGCCATGGTGGGTGGGCCGAAGTCGCGTGGTGTCATTGCCGTGGCGCACAGGTGCGTCATGCCATCGAGGGCCTCGTCCAGCGTCTCGACAATGCGTGCCTTGTCCAGCACATCGAGTGCACCGCTGGCGCGCGCAATGGTCTCCTCGCGGCGCAGCACATTGGCCCAGCGCGGCGCGACCAGCACCAGGTCATCAAATCCCATGACTTTCATGGCACGGGCAGCGGCGCCGACATTACCGGCATGGCTGGCTTGGATCAAGATGAAACGTGTCTGCATTGCGCCAATTGTCTCCGGGCCGGCGCCGCGCAATCCGCCCGCCCCGGACGGCAGCGCTTTTCATGGGAAAATACCGGGTCCTGCGGATGCCATCGTGCATCCGGCCAATGCTCCTGCTTGCAGTGCGGCGCGCAACCTCAAGCTTGCGCCCAAACCGAAACGAACAAACCATGCCGTCCCCAAACCTCCACCCGATGGTCAACGTGGCCATCAAGGCCGCCCGTGCCGCTGGCGCCATCATCAACCGTGCCGCGCTCGACGTCGAAGCGGTGCGCATCTCGCAAAAGCAGGTCAATGACTTCGTCACCGAGGTGGATCACGCCAGCGAAAAGGCCATCATCGAAACCCTTCTGACGGCGTTCCCGGATCACGGCATCCTGGCCGAGGAGTCCGGCAACGAACACGGTGCGCAGAACTCGGAATTCGTCTGGATCATCGACCCGCTGGACGGCACGACCAACTTCATCCATGGGTTTCCGGTGTACTGTGTCAGCATCGCGCTTGCGGTCAAGGGCAAGATCGAGCATGCGGTGATCTACGACCCGACGCGCAATGACCTGTTCAGCGCGACCAAGGGTCGTGGTGCCTATCTCAACGACCGGCGACTGCGCGTGTCCAAACGCATCCGCCTGCAGGAAAGCCTGATTTCAACCGGCTTTCCATTTCGTACCGGTGACAACTTCCCCAGCTACCTGGCCATGATGGGCGATGTGATGCAACGCGCCGCCGGTCTGCGCCGGCCTGGCGCTGCCGCGCTGGACCTGGCCTATGTCGCCGCCGGTTACACCGATGGATTCTTCGAGACCGGACTGCAACCCTGGGATGTGGCTGCCGGTTCGCTGCTGGTCACCGAGGCCGGTGGCTTGATCGGCAACTTCAGCGGCGAGGCCGACTTTCTCGAACAGAAGGAATGTCTGGCTGGCAACCCGAAGATCTACGCCCAGCTGGTGGCTATCGTCAGCAAGTACAGCAAGTTCGCCAGTGCCGGCGAAAAGGCCGAAGTTCGCACGCGGCTGCGCAAGAACCTGTCAGGCGCAGGCTCTGTCGCAGCGCCTGCCGACAAGGTCGAGCCACTGGCTGGCACGCCTGCTGTCGACGCACCTCCCCCCATCAACACCGACGCACCGTTCTGACGCAGCGTCGCTCCCGCGCACCGACCACCCGCTGGCGCCACACGGAAAACACGTGACGATCACCGAACCCAGCCGGCAGACAACGGTGTTCGGCACCTTCGACGTCGTGGTGCTCGGAGGCGGACCGGCAGGCATCGCGGCTGCAACAGCCGCAGCCCGTGGCGGACGCAGTACCTTGCTGCTCGAGTCCTACGGCTTTCTCGGCGGCATGGGCACGGTGGCCGGCGTCACCAATTTCTGCGGACTGCATGCCAATGTGTTTGGCAACATCGAACAGGTGGTGCACGGCGTCGCCGACGATCTGCTGGCACACATGCGCATCCTGGGTGGACTCAACGAGCCCCATCGGGTCTTTGGCGACCGCATCGCGGCGCAGGCCTACGACAACGCGGCGTTCAAGGTGGCCGCGGACCAGATGGTGCTGGACAGCGGCGCGCAGTTGCTGTTTCATGCGCTGGCGGTGGGCGTGGCAATGCGCGACGAACGCAGCATCGACGCCGTGCTGATCGAAACCAAATCCGGCCGCCAAGCCGTGCGCGGGCGCATTTTCATCGACTGCTCAGGCGACGGCGATCTGGCCTTTCACGCCGGCGCCGCGTACGAAAAAGGCACGGACGGCCTGGGCATGATGTACCCCTCGACCATGTTCCGCGTCAACGGGGTTGACGCCGAGCGCGCGTCCGAGGGTGTGCTGCAGATCGGTGTTCTGATGGAGCAGGCACAGGCGCAGGGACGGCGCTTCGCGCGCAAAGGCCCGATCATCAAGCCGCAGAAAAATCCGTCCGAATGGCGCGTCAATGTGACGCAGCTGTCCAACCCCGACGGCAGCCCGGTCGATGGCACGGTCGCGGTGCAACTGAGCGCTGCCGAAGTCCAGGGCCGCCAGCAGATCGTCGCGTATTTCGACTTCCTGCGCAGTTCTGTGCCCGGGTTCGAAAAGGCCTATCTGCTGGAGATTGCCCCCCAGGTCGGCGTGCGCGAAACCCGCCGCGTGCTGGGCGACTACCAACTGACGGAACACGACGTGCTGCAATGTGTCGACTTCGACGACAGCATCGGCGTCAACGGCTGGATGATCGAGGAACACGTGGCAGGCAACGTGGCCTTGAAGTGGCAGGACATTCCGAACTGCCGCGGGTATAACCACCTGCCTTACCGCATGTTGTTGCCGCGCGACATGGACAACCTGCTGGTGGCCGGGCGCTGTGCGTCGATGACGCATAGGGGCCAGTCGGCTGCGCGGGTGTCGGGCGCCTGTTTTGTCATGGGGCAAGCGGCCGGCAGTGCGGCCGCCATGGCCTGCAAGGCGAACCTGGCACCGCGCAAACTCGACCCGCAGCAACTGCAGCAGCGCCTGCAGATGGATGGTGCCTGGCTGGGTGAGCGCCACTGACGGCAAACCCCCGCGAAGCGGGCGCCGTGTGTTGTCCTAAACTGGCGCCATGACGCCAACCATCCCAACGCATATGGCCGCGGTGCAACTGACCGGCTACGGTGGCCTGGACAAGCTGCAATATCGTGATGATGTGCCGGTACCCCACCCCGCGCCGGGCGAGGTGCTGATCCAGGTACGTGCTGCCGGCATCAACAACACGGACATCAACACCCGCTCGGGCTGGTACAACCAGGCCGTGAAGACCGGCACCGAGGCCGAAGGCGCCCAGTCAGGATTCGCTGTCGAACACGCCAACTCCAGCGGCTGGGGCAGCGACATCGGGTTCCCGCGCATCCAGGGTGCCGACGTGGCCGGCATCATCGTCGCCGTCGGGCCAGGTGTGGATCCACGACGTGTGGGCGAACGGGTGATCTGCGATCCGTATTTCCACCTCCCCGAGGACACGACAAGTCTCGAAAGCACCGGCTTCCTTGGCGCCCACCGCGACGGCGGTTTCGCGCAATTCACGGTGGTTCCGGCAGGCAACGCGATCACGGTGGCACACGATCTGCCGTTGACGGATGCCCAACTGGCGACCGTGCCATGCTCGGGCGGTACCGCCATGAACATGATGCTGATGGCGGGCCTGCGCGCCGGCGACCGGGTGCTGGTAACCGGCGCATCGGGTGGCGTGGGCAGCTTTCTGGTGCAGATTGCACGCGCCAGCGGCGCCACCGTCGTCGCCGTTTGTGGCGCTGGCAAACACGACGCCGTAATGGCGCTGGGCGCGCACCACGTCGTCGATCGCGCCGCCAGTGATCAGGCCAATGCCATCCGTGCCTGTCTGGGTGGGGCGCCACTGACTTTGATCGCGGACGTGGTGGGAGGAGATTCTTTCATCCCGTATCTCGACCTGCTCGCCACCGCAGGACGGTATGTCACGGCTGGCGCCATTGCCGGGCCGATGGTGACGCTGGATCTGCGCACCCTGTATCTCAAGAGCCTGTCGTTCTTCGGCTCCAGCGTCTACCAGCGTGACACCCTGCCGGCGCTGCTGGCACTGTTGCAGCGCGGTGCCGTGTTGCCGGCCGTCGCCGACATCCGGCCACTCGCCGACATCTGCCAGGCCCAGCGGGAGTTTCTGGACAAACGCCATATCGGCAGCAAGGTGCTGATACCGCCTGCAGTTGCAAAGCCCGACTGAAGCAGGACTTTCGCGAGCGGGAGCTCTCGCGTGCCCCGTCGTGTGCCCGCCCCGGTCGCAGGCGCTATGCTTGCTGCACCCCACAGCACAACACGCAGTCGGGGCGCCGGTATCTGGCCGACATGCCTTGACCGATCCCGACCCCACGTACCCGAGGAGAACCATGACCCGCAAAACCTACGAACAGTTGCGCAGCGCGCGCTGGTTCGCCCCTGACGATTTCCGCTCCTTTGGCCACCGTTCGCGGGCCATGCAGATGGGCTACGAGCATGCCGACTGGCAAGGCAAGCCGGTGATCGCGATCATCAATACCTGGAGCGACATCAACAACTGCCATTCACATTTCAAGCAGCGCGTCGAGGATGTGAAGCGTGGCATTTTTCAGGCGGGTGGTTTCCCGCTGGAGCTGCCGGCGATCTCGCTGGCCGAGAATTTCGTCAAGCCAACCACGATGCTGTATCGCAACCTGCTGGCCATCGAAGCCGAGGAGTTGCTGCGCAGCCACCCGATCGACGGCGCCGTACTGATGGGTGGCTGCGACAAAACCACGCCGGGCCTCCTGATGGGCGCGCTCAGCATGGGCTTGCCCTGCATCTACCTGCCTGCCGGCCCGATGCTGCGCGGCAACTGGAAGGGTCAGACGCTGGGCTCGGGCTCCGACGCGTTCAAGTACTGGGACGAGCGGCGCGCGGGCAACATCACCCAGGCGCAGTGGATGGAGATTGAAGGCGGCATCGCGCGCAGTGCGGGCACCTGCATGGTGATGGGTACAGCCGCCACCATGATG
>JBKJRR010000163.1:0-6587 GCA_046594635.1 Burkholderiaceae bacterium | reverse complement strand
AGGGCTTGATGTTCCAGCGTGAATCGGCCGCCACGTTGCGAAACAGCTGCTCCAACAGCACCATGCCGACCACAGGCAACGAGAGTTGACCAAACAACACGACTTTGCGCGCGACCTGCGGATCCAGCCATCCAAAGACCGCGATCATCTGCCCTGCAAAGACAAAGGCCACGGACAAGACGGCCGCCGGTCGCAGCAGGCCCAAACCGGCCTCGGAGCGTCCGTCCTGGCGCAAATGCAACAGCGTCAGCAAAAACCAGAACCAGGCCCCATAACGCAGGCCGTCCACCAACAGCGTCAGTGGCAGCAGCCAACCGATCCCACTGAGCAGGAAGGCGAGCATCAGACCACCCCACGCGGCGCTGCCAACGGCCCCCAGCAGCATCGTGCCCTTGGCCCGTTCGCCCCTGGCCTGCCCATAACCACGGCGCCACAGGCTCAGCGCAAGCACCGTGTAGCCCAGGGCCGCAAATCCGTAGCTCCAGACCGTTAGCAACAGGTTGTCGAATTCCATCACGTCATCCCGGCAACCAGTCCACGCGAGCAACCGCGATGCACACTCGCACTCAATGCGCGCCCTTGGCGGTCAGCACGACACCCACCGTCTCGAACAAGACCACCAGGTCCAGGAACAGCGTGTGGTTCTTCACGTAATACAGGTCGTACTGCAGCTTCTCTGCCGAGTCTTCGACCGAGGCGCCATATTGGTAGCGCACCTGGGCCCAGCCGGTGACACCGGGTTTGACACTCTGGCGCACTGCGAAATACGGCAGCTCATGGGTCAGCTTGTCGACAAAATACGGGCGCTCCGGCCGAGGTCCGACCAGGCTCATGTCGCCACCCAGCACACTGAACAACTGCGGCAACTCGTCGATCCGCAATTTGCGGATGATGCGTCCGACCCGGGTGACCCGGTCATCCTGTGCCGTCGCCCAGCGCGGTTGCCCGTCCTGTTCGGCGTCGGTACCCATGCTGCGAAACTTGATGACCTTGAACAGGCGTCCGTTGAGCCCCACACGTTCCTGCATATACAGGACAGGACCACGGCTCTCCAACACGATAGCGATCGCCGCCAGCAGCATGATGGGTGATGCCAGCACGATCAGGATGGCCGCACAGACAATATCGAAAAGTCGCTTGACCACCGTACGCGCCCAGCCCTGACTGAAGCCTTCACCAAAAATCAACCAACCCGCCGACACCGAGTCGAGCCGGATCTGCCCCAGCGTCTTCTCGAAATGGGTCGCCATGTCGACCACCCGCACACCTTGCAACTTGCAGTCGAGCAATTCGCGCAGCGGCATGCTGCCACCCCGGCGCTCAGCCAGCGCCACCACAATCTCGTCCACCTGCTGCTCCATCACGATGTCGGTCAGCGACGTGTTCGGCGAGAGGATGCCCCAGGCCGACACCTCGGCCACCGACTCGTTGGGACTGGCGTAATAACCCACCAGGTCCACATGCGGATCGGACTTCTGCAAGGTTCTACCCACCAGTTTGGCCCGGGTTCCGGTGCCAAAAACCAGTACCCGCTGGCGCATCATCGACTGAGCGCCCGAATGGCCGACATGAACCCGGTGCATCAGCATCAGGACCACTCCGCCGGCCACCGAAAACGCCACAAAATCGTAGTCGCCCAGCCCCAGCGGCAGGACCCGCAGCACCAGATAACCCAACGGAAGGATCAGGCAAAGCGACAACACCGCCCGCGCACGCGACTGCGCTACGGAGCGGTTGTGCACGCGCTGGTAAAAACCCAGCGCCGCATTGATCAAAAGCGCGCCGGTACCCAACAGTGCCGCGGACGGAATTGCGGCAGACGCGGCGCGGGTCAGGTCAGTGGCATGCCAACCGACTGACAGCAATACGGTCACCAGTACAAGGCCGAAATCAAGAAGAATCTGGTAGAAAGTGCGCCGGTGAATGTAGTGGTTGAAGATTTTTATCATTCTCGTACCGGTGTGTCCAATTGACTCGCTTGTCCCTGCTGGCTTGGATTGCTGACGCTGACGGTGCGCCTGGAAACTTGCCGAATGCCGATACTACACGGCATCCGATCCTGTCTGGCATTATGGAATGGCGCTCGGCTGTCACGCATTATTGGCGATTTGGCAGTTCAACCGTTTGGCTGCGCATCGGGCCGACGCGGCACTTTTTCACGGTATGGCGGCAACTGAAGCGCGAAAAATGCCAGAAGGTAAACCAGGAAGGCGACGCGCGGCATATCCATGACGCTGCCGAAGACCCCCGCCAGCAATACACCCAGCAGGGACGCACCCAGGAATCGGGCCATGGGCAAACCCGCGGACCTCGACCGAGCCAGTCGCACCAGCCGCACCAGCGCCAACGCCATCAACGCGCCAAAAGTGATCAGCCCGCTCCAGCCGCGCTCGACCAGCAGTTCCAGAACCAGGCTGTCTGCATGCCAGGGCAGGTAATGGTATTGCGCAGCCGGAAACCAGCGCGCGAGCTGGTCTTGAAAGTCGCCGTTTTCAATCAACCCGGTTGAACCCCCTGCCGTCAACGCGACATGGCCGATATCGGCCTCTCCGCCGGCATTCAGAATGGTCAGCATCATCAAGCCCAGCCGCGGTGCGTACCAGGGCTGCGGCCCAAAGGTTGGCCCTTGCATCGCCTGGATCTGCCGACTCCAGGCGGAGACGCCCACGGGGGGCCGGAACAAGGCGTACTGGCAGTCCCAGTCATACAACAGTTGCCGCTCGCAAACCTCGGCCACCACGATGGTCGGCGTGGACGCACGCAGGTCCAGTTCGACCTGGTAACGAACGCCCGGAATCATCGGGACACGCTGGGTCAGGCCGAAACTGCCAGCCGAGTGCATTCTTCCGTGGGCCGCCCACAGCTTGACAAAGTTCCGCTCGCCTTGCGCATTCGGATTCTGCTCCGGATTCTTCGCATGCCAGCGAATCTGACCAGGAAGCCCACCCTTGCGATCGGCCTGGTCATACCGACTCGGAAACCGGCCCAGACCCACACCCCAGATCTGCTCGCTCGTGTTGCCTTGCAGCGACAGGGCGCGCTGCCAGTGAACCAGCCTCGCCTCCATCACCCTGCCGGTATCTTCCAGCCGGTTGAGCAGGAAACTGCCGGCGCCCCATTGCGGGATGGCCAGGGCAACGGCGGCAAACAGGCACCACAACCACAGTGACAAACGCGCCTGCGACTTTCGACGGCCAGCTGATACCGGCAGCTCATGCTGCGTTTCGTCAGACCTGCGGACGGGTCGTAACCAGGCGGCCACGGCCAGCACCAGTGCCGGCAGCGCTACCGCAAGGTAGACATTGCGCGAGAACGTGACGATGCACACATAAACCGACACGAGCGCCAATGTGATTGCGCCCAGTCGACTCCAGCGACCGCGCGTGGCCGAAACCGCCCACCAGGCGAATGGCAGGGCCATTGCCAGATAGGCGTCGATCGCGGCGCCACCGACGTGCATTTCCCAGAACAAGGCGGTCGCGCGATAGACACGCTCAAAGTCAAAGAGCCCCGGATACGCAACGCGCTCCCATAGCACCGCGAGTACGACTGTGCCCAGGCCCAACAGCATGCCGGCGGACAGCCGGCGCCCTGCCCAGGTTGCGTCACTGGCAATGGCATCGCGACTCAGGGCCACCGTCAACAGGCCGAAAAACAGGCTCTTGGCGACCCGCAAGCCGTTCAATGGGTCGGCATATGATTGAAACCAGCCCTCACCCAGGCCGCCGGCGTCGATCAGGCCACGCACCAGACCGACCAAGCCCGACAAGGCCAAAACAAAAAGCAAGATCCATTGCGTCCAATCGGTTGCGAGCATCGCCGGCGGGACGACCGGCTTTGCTATCGGGTCGGCAATCCTCCCACGCGTGAACGATCGCGCCAAACGGCCAAACACGCCGGCAAAAATCGCCAACAGGAAGATATCGAACTCGCTGACCACCTGCCAGCCAGTCCAGGGCGAAAAATCCAGCCACGGCAGTGCAGCGGGAATTGCCACCAACCAGAAACCGCGCCACCGCGCCGCCACTGCCGCGACGGCCAGAACCAGCAAGGCGGCGGCCAACGGCGCAATCGGATGGTGCAACGCCAGCCATAACGCAAGCACCAGGCAGGCGGCCGCGGTCGCCGCGTTGGCGGCCCGGGTTCTAGACCAGAACCTCAAGGCAAGGCGCGTGGCCCAGAAACGCCTGCGGGCTGGCGCTGGCGCCGTAGGCGCCCGACTGGAACACCACGACCAGATCACCCTCCTGCGCCACTGGCAGAGTCATGCGATCGGCCAGCAGGTCCAGCGGCGTGCACAGCGGGCCCACCACCGAGGTCGGCTCGGTGGTGCCGGCATCCATCCGGTTGCCAATGGCGACCGGGTAGTTCTTGCGCACCACCTGTCCGAAATTCCCCGACGCCGACAGATGGTGGTTCAGACCCCCGTCGGTGACCAGATAGACCGATCCACGTGAGACCTTGCGGTCGACCACACGCGTGACGTAAACGCCCGCCTCGGCGACCAGATAACGACCCAGTTCGATGACAAAGCTGACCTGCGGCATGTCCCGCGCGGCGCGCTCCGCCAAGGCGTGCAGGTTGTCGCCGATCGGCTGGATATCGAGCCGCTGCTCGCCCGGGAAATACGGTATGCCGAAGCCGCCACCCAGATTAAGAAACTGCACAGGACCCGGCGCATGTTCGGCCAGGCGCAGGGCCAATTCATACGACTTGAGCTGGGCCTCGCAGATTGATTCGCTGCGCAGGTTCTGCGAACCGGCAAACAGATGAAAACCCTCGAAGGCCAGGCCGGTGCGCCCCACCTCGGCCAGTATGGCCGGCATCTGCTCCGCATCGACGCCGAACTGCTTGGGGCCGCCCCCCATCTTCATGCCCGAACCCTTGAGCTCGAAGTCCGGATTGACGCGCAGCGCGACCCGCGCCGGCAGGCCCAGCTCCTGCGACAGACGCGCCAAAACACCCACTTCGCGCGGCGACTCGATGTTGATCAATACCCGCGAGGCCACAGCCTGGCGCAGCTCGGCGTCGCGCTTGCCCGGACCGGCAAAACTCACTTCCTGGGGATCCGCGCCGGCATCCAGCGCCACCTTGAGTTCGCCACCTGAGGCCACATCGATGCCGTCGACCAGACCCGCCATGAAACCGACCACGGCCGGCATCGGGTTGGCTTTCATCGCATAGTGCAACTTGATGGATGGTGGCAGCACTTGCCGAAGATGGGCCACGCGAGCTCGCAGCGCGGCCCGGTCGTAGGCATAAAACGGTGTCTGGCCTACACGGGCAGCCAGCAACGACAGACGCTCGCCCCCAATGAGCAATTCACCGTCCTGCGTCGGAAACTGGTCCAGTGGGGCGTGAACCGGCATGGGGCGTGGCGTCAGGGACATGGTCTGTTGCAAGGCTTCAATAAAAACGGAGGATGCCGCGGACACGGCAGTGAACTGTCATGGCCTGGGTGCGTCGATTGGATCAGCCGAGGCTAGCCGCGAACTGTGTCGACAACGTCTTGCGGTCGATTTTGCCATTGGGATTGCGTGGCAAGGGGCCGGCCATCAGTACGACACCTGCGGGAACCATATAGGCTGGCATGTGCCTCTTGCACTCACGCAGGATCTCGGCGACCAGATCGTCACCGGCAATGCGACCGTCGGGCGCCGTGGCAATCACCTGGATGGCCTGCCCCAGGCTTGCGTGCTCGACACCAAATGCGACACACTCGCCGACCAATCGGGTGGCATACAGGACCTCTTCCACCTCGGTCGGACTGACACGATAACCCGAGGTCTTCATCATCTCGTCGCGCCGACCGATGAAGTACAGGAAGCCTTCGTCGTCCATGCGCACGGTGTCACCCGAGAACACCGCGTATTCGGGCAGTTGCAGGCCGGAATGGCGGCCAGGCGCATGCGATTCCAGCAGTTTGTAACGCTCGGCGGTCTTGGCCGCGTCGTTCCAGTAGCCCTGCCCCACCAGCGCACCGCGGTGCACCAGTTCACCCGGTTCGTTGGGCGCACACGGCGAACCGTCTTCGCGCAACACCAGGATCTCGGCATTCGGAATCGCCTTGCCGATCGAATCCGGGCGACGGTCGACCTCTTCGGGTGGCAGATAGGTGGAACGGAAGGCCTCGGTCAGCCCGTACATCAGGAACGGCTTGGCCTTGGGCACCCGTTGGCGCAGCAGGCCCAGAGTCTCACGCGGCATACGGCCGCCGGTGTTGGCGAAATAACGCAAATGCTCGTTGATCGTGTCCGGCCATTCCAGTTGTGTCAGCTGGATGTACAGCGGCGGCACGGCGGTAAGACCGGTCACCTTTTCGCGCGCCATGACCTTTAGCACGTCGCGCGGCATCAGGTAGTTGAGCAAGACGACACGGGCGCCCACATGGAAAGCCGTCGTGAGCTGGCTGAAACCGGCATCGAACGACAGTGGCAATGCGGCCAGCAAGGTGTCGTGTTCGTTGTTTTCGAGGTAGGACGCCACGCTTTTGGCGCCCGCCACCATGTTGCGGTGAGACAACACCACGCCCTTGGGTTTGCCGGTGCTGCCTGATGTGTAGAGGATTGCCGCCATGTCGACGTCGA
>JBKJRR010000079.1:0-3558 GCA_046594635.1 Burkholderiaceae bacterium | reverse complement strand
TCTTGCCTCCAGCACGCGCGGAGCGGCGCACTCCACCTGGCGCGCGCCCCTTGGATTCAGTGGAAGGACCATTGCGTTGGCTTGCCATGTCATGGCGCCCCGCCGGGTTGTGCGCCTGCCGACGCTGGCAGCTGGTTGTCCAGTGCAGCGCCCATCAGCAGTTGCAGGCACAGGTCTTCGTAGCTCAATCCTGCTACGCGGGCCGACATGGGTACCAGCGAATGGCTGGTCATGCCGGGCGACGTGTTGATCTCCAGGAGCGAAGGCTGGCGTGACGTGTTGTCGATCATGACGTCGACCCGGCCCCAACCGCGGCAGCCCAGCACCTGGTAGGCACGCAGCGCCAGCGCCTGGATGTGTTTCTCCTCGCCCTCGGGCAGACCACATGGCACCAGGTACTGCGTGACGTCGGTGAAGTACTTGTTCTGGTAGTCGTAGTTTCCCTCGGGTGCGACGATGCGGATCACGGGCAAGGCGCGCGCCTGAGCGCCGCTGCCGATGATCGGACAGGTGACTTCGTCACCACTGATGAATTGTTCGCACAACACGTCGCTGTCGAGCTGCGCTGCCTGCGCCACCGCCGCCTGCATTTGCGAGTACCCCAGTACCTTGACCACGCCGATCGACGATCCCTCGCGTGCCGGTTTGACGATCAACGGAAGGCCCAATTCGTCGGGCAAGCCGATCACCTGTGGCCGCTCGTACTGCCCGGCCTGCAGCAGCCGGTACGCAGGCGTCGGCAGGCCTTCGGCGAGCCAGACGCGTTTGGTCATGACCTTGTCGATGGCGATGGCGCTGGCCATGACACCCGAGCCGGTATAGGGAATGCCGAGAAGTTCCAGTGCGCCCTGCACCGTACCGTCTTCGCCGAAGCGGCCATGCAGCGCGATAAAGCAGCGCGTGAATCCGTCGTCGCGCAAGAAGTGCAGATCGCGCCGGGCGGGATCGAACGCGTGGGCATCGACGCCGCGCGATATCAAGGCCTGCAGAACACCGGTGCCGGACATCAGCGAGATTTCGCGCTCTGCCGAGGCGCCACCCATCAACACGGCGACCTTGCCCATGGTGTGTGCGGTCTGCGTCATGCAACCTGCTCCTGCGCCTGTGCGCCAAGTTCCACCACCTGCGCTGGCACCGAACCGATCGTGCCGGCACCCATGCACAACACCACGTCGCCGTCCTGGCTGTTGTCGATGATGGCCTGCGCCATGCTCCTGATGTCGTCGATGAACACCGGCTCGATCTGGCCGGTCACCCGCAGCGCGCGTGCCAGTGCGCGGCCGTCTGCCGCAACAATGGGTGTCTCGCCGGCTGGATAGACGTCGGCCAGCAGCACGGCGTCGACCTGGCCGATGACCTTGACGAAGTCGTCGAAACAGTCACGCGTTCGGGTGTAGCGGTGTGGCTGGAATGCCAGCACCAGGCGCCGGCCGGGGAAAGCGCCTCGGGCGGCTTCAATCGTCGCGGCCATCTCGACCGGATGGTGGCCATAGTCGTCGACCAGTGTGAACTTTCCGCCATGGCCAGCCGGCACTTCGCCGTAGCGCTGGAAGCGCCGACCCACACCCTGGAACCGCGCCAGCGCCTGCAGCACGGCAGCGTCCGGAATATTGAGTTCGACGGCCACCGCGATGGCCGACAAGGCGTTGAGCACGTTATGCTGACCGGGCAGGTTCAGCACCACCGGCAAATCGGGCAGGATGACGCCATTGCGCCGGCGCACCGTGAAAAACATCTGGCCGTCGAGGGCCCGCACGTCCACCGCCCGCACCTGCGCGTCCTCACCGAAGCCGTAGCTGGTGACCGGGCAGGAGACATGGGGCAGGATGTCGCGCACCGGGCCGTCGTCGGTACACAGGATGGCGGTACCGTAGAACGGCATGCGGTGCAGGAAGTCGACAAACGCGGTCTTCAGGCGCTCGAAGTCGTGCCCGTAGGTCTGCATGTGGTCGGCGTCGATGTTGGTCACGATCGCCATCACCGGCAACAGGTTCAGGAACGAGGCGTCGGACTCGTCGGCTTCGACCACGATGTAGTCGCCCTTGCCCAGCCGCGCATTGGCGCCGGCGCTGTTGAGTCGACCACCGATGACGAAGGTCGGGTCCATGCCGGCTTCTTCGAGCACGCTGGCCACCAGACTGGTGGTTGTGGTCTTGCCATGGGTTCCAGCGACCGCGATGCCCTGCTTGAGGCGCATCAGCTCGGCCAGCATGATGGCGCGCGGCACGACCGGGATCTGGCGCAAGCGCGCCTCCATCACCTCCGGATTGTCCTCGTGCACGGCGGTGGTCGTAACCACCGCGTCAGCACCCTCGACATGTGCGGCGTCGTGGCCCACGAACACCTTTATGCCCAGGCTGCCCAGGCGCTGCAGCGTAACGCTGGCAGAAATGTCGGAACCGGAAATCACGTAACCCAGGCCCAGCAACACCTCGGCGATGGCCGACATGCCGGATCCGCCGATGCCGATGAAGTGGATGTGCTTTATCGCGTATTTCATGATGTCACCAATTCAGCGCAGGCGCGAGCCACATGCGCTGTCGCGTCGGTCCTGGCGCTGCGCCGGGCCGTTGCGGCACAGGCGAGCAGGTTCTCGCGTGTGGCCTGTTGAAAAAACTGCGCCAGTCGCTGCGGCTCCAGATCGCCCTGGGGCATCAGCCAGCCGCCGCCCTGGTCGACCAGGAATCGCGCATTGCGGGTCTGATGGTCATCCACCGCCGACGCAATGGGTACGAACAACGCTGCCACGCCGATGGCAGCGATCTCGGTCACGGTGCTGGCCCCGGCGCGGCACACCACCAGGTCGGCGTTGGCAAAGGCGCTCGCCATGTCTTCAATGAAGGGCGTGAGTTCGGCGTCGACGCCGGCGCGCGCGTAGTTGGCGCGCAGTGCGTCGATCTGGCTGGCGCCGCTCTGGTGCAGCACCTGTGGGCGCGCATCCGGCTCGATCAGCGCCAGTGCCTGGGGAACCGTGTCGTTGAGCACGCGGGCGCCCAGGCTGCCACCGACGATCAGAACTCGCAGCGGACCGCTTCGGTTGGCAAAACGTTTCTCCGGGGCCGGCCGGTCGATGAAATCGCGACGCAACGGGTTGCCGACCCATTGCGCCTTGGCCAGCACGTCGGGAAAGGCGGTGAAGACGCGATCTGCGACACCTGCGAGCACGCGGTTGGCCATGCCGGCCACGGCATTTTGTTCGTGCAGCACCAGTGGCTTGCCCAGCAGCACCGCCATCATGGCGCCGGGAAATGTGATGTAGCCGCCCAGTCCGATCACGACGTCAGGCCGAACGCGGCGCACGATCTGGATACTCTGCCAGAACGCGCGCAGCAGGCGCAGCGGCAGCAGGAGCAGTGGCATCGCGCCCTTGCCGCGCACACCCGAGGAGTGCAGCGCCTCGAAGCGAAAGCCTTGTGGCGGCACGAGCCGACTTTCCATGCTCGCGCCACGCGCGTTGCCCTTGCCGCCGAGCCAGCACACCGTCCAGCCCTGGAGGCGCAAGGCGTTCGCCACGGCAAGGCCAGGAAAAATGTGGCCTCCGGTGCCGCCGGCCATGAG
>JBKJRR010000057.1:0-6677 GCA_046594635.1 Burkholderiaceae bacterium | reverse complement strand
GCTCATAAAGCTTCGCCCATCCGGCTCACGACCTCATCGCCTTCGCCCAGCACCTCGCCCCAGGTGAGGGTTCCGCTGGCAACATCGATCAGCAGGTCCAGCAGATCACTGGCGGCCGCGTCAAGCGATGATGCGCCACCAAACACGGCGCTGGCGTCGAAGTCGAGCTGTTCGCGCAGGGTCAGTGTCGCCACCGGATTGGCTGACAACTTGAGGGTGGGCGCCAGCAGGCTGACGTAGCTGTTTCCCACACCGGTGGAGAACAACAACATCTGTGCGCCCGCGGCCACAAAACCGGACAGGGACTCGGGCGAATACGCCGGCGCATCCATTGCATACAAGCCAGCCGCCGGTGGCGCTTCGGCGTAAGCCAGCAAGCCGCTGATGGTCGTACTGCCACTCTTGGCGATGGCGCCCAGCGACTTCTCCTCGATGGTGGACAAGCCGGCGGCGATATTGGTCGGGCCCGGGTTGTTGCCCAGCAGGTCGACACCCTGGCGCGCGGCAAGTTGCTCGCGGCGCAATACCGCCTGCACCAAGGCCTGTCCAACGGCCGGTGTGGCCGCGCGCCGGGCCAGCAGATGCTCTGCGCCCAGCCACTCCAGGGTCTCGCCGAAAACCGCACTCGCGCCTTGGTCGATCAGCATGTCGGTGAGCGCGCCGATCAGCGGGTTGGTCACCATGCCCGAACTCGGGTCGGAGCGACCGCACTCCAACCCGACGAACAGCTTTGCCAGCGGCACAGACACTCGGCGTTGCCGTGACAGATTCTTGTGTAAACGTGCGCCGGCCCGAATGGCGCGGTCGCTCAAGGTCAGGATGTCATGGCCGCAGTCGTCCAGGCAGATCGCCGCGACAGGTTTGCCACTGGCCTCGATGGCCTGTGCCAGCGCGCCGATCTTCGGAAGGTCGCTGCCTATCAACAGCACCGCACCGACATTGGCATTGAGGCCGAATCCCGCGAGTGCGCGCATGTGCTGCGCGTGGTCAGCGCCGATCAGCCCACCGCCGTACGGCATGCAGACAAGTTTGGAGCCCGGTAGCGCCCGCGCCACGCGCTGCGCTGCCGGCCCGGTAAGCCCGGCAATCGACAGCACCAGCAGGTGATTGCGCACGCCGGCTTTGCCGTCTGGCCGCGCGTAACCCTGGAACGTCAGCGGCGCCATGGCGTGTGTTCGTCGTATGGGCGTGTTGTCGTCGGGTGGCGTGCTGCAGGCCGGTTCATCGTGTCAGTCGGCCTTGGCTCCAGAGTCCTTGATGACCTTGCTCCATTTGACCGACTCGCTGTCGAGCCAGCTGGCGAACTGTGCCGGCGTGTTGTCGACGGGTTCCGCACCCAGCTGTGTCCAGCGCGCACGTACGTCGGGCAGCTGGATGATGCGGGCGATCTCGGTATTGAGCTTGGCGACGATGTCGCGTGGCGTACCGTTGGGCGCGAAGATGCCTTGCGCGGCAATCGACTCGAAGCCCGGCAGGCCGGACTCGGCGACCGTGGGCACCGATGGCAGCGCCGCCATGCGTTTGGAGGTGGTCACCGCCAGCGCCTTGAGTTTGCCGCTTTGCAGCAGCGGCATGGCCGGTGGAGAGCCGATGAACATGGCGTTGACCTGTCCGCCCATCACGTCAGCCAGCGCCGCACCGCCGCCCTTGTACGGCACATGCGTCAGCTTGATGCCGGCCAGGCTGTTGGCCATTTCGGCCGTCAGGTGAGTGCTGGTGCCATTGCCCGACGACGCCACGCTGACGCTGCCTGCCTGGACCTTTTCCTTTTTCACGATGTCGCCGAACCCGGTCAACGGCGACTGAGGGGCGGTGATCAGTATGTGGGCAAAGGTGGCCAGGTTGATCACCGGTGCCAGGTCAGCCCGTGCATAGGGCAGCTTCGGGTACAGGGCAGGCGCAATGGTCTGCACGGCCACGTCGGCCAGCAGCAGCGTATAACCGTCGGGCGCCGCCTTGGCAACCATGTCCGCGCCGATGCTGCCACCCGCGCCGGGCTTGTTGTCGACGATGATCTGCTGGCCCGTACTTTCCGTGAGTTTCTGCGCCAGCACGCGCGCCAGGATGTCGGACGCGCCGCCGGGGGCGTAGGGCACGACCAGACGCACGGTTTTTTCCGGATAGGTCGCGGCCTGTGCGCCCTGGCAGGTCAACAACATGGCGCCGGCGGCAGCGGACGCGATCAACAGCTTCTTGAACATTGGTGTCTCCTGGTGATTTCTCTGCAAACGCCGCAAGTCTACGCACGCCGTCGGTATGATGGAAGAGGAATGTTTTGATATCAGCTATTCGAATATCGTTGATCTGAGTTGCAATGGAACTGCACGCACTCAAACTGTTTCTGGATGTCGCGGCAACCGGCAGCTTCACACGCACCGCCACGCTGTATACGACCACGCAGTCCACCGTCAGCAAGGCCATTACGCAGCTGGAGGCCGAACTCGGCGCACGCCTGTTCGAACGTACCGGCCGCGGTGCTACGCTCACCGCGGCCGGGCGCGACCTGCTGCCACGTGCAGAGACGCTGGTGAGTGACGCGGCACGACTCAAGGACTGGATGTCCGGGCGCAAGGGTGCGGTTGGCGGCATCGTGCGCATTGCCGTACAACCTGGCATCAGCTGGCCATTGACCGAGGCGGTGTTGCAGCAAACGCGTGACCGGTACCCTGAAATCCGCTTGCAGATCAGCGAAGGAACAACCCATCAGATCGAAGAGTGGCTGGGCGAGGGGCGCAGCGATATCGGTGTGTTGTCCAGGGCGCCGTCCATCGGCGTGGCCCGGTCCTGGCCGATGTTCACGCTGCCCCTGCTGCTGGTATCGCGGACCGGTGGCCAGCATACCCGCGAGGCTAGTCTGCCGTTTGCGCGGCTTGCGGAAATCGACCTGGTGATGTCGACATCGCGAAACGGTGGCCGCGTGCTGGTCGAAGAGGAGGCTCAGCGCAGCGCCATGCCTTTGCGCGTGGCGCTGGAGATCAATGCGCTCGGGTTGATCAAGCAGGTGGTCGCCCAGGGTGAGCTGTGCACAGTCGCCGCCTGGCCCGCCGTCTATCTGGAAGTCGCACGGGGCGAGTTGGCCGTGTCCCGCCTGGTCGAGCCGGAACTGCATCACACCTACCATCTGGCCATCGCATCGCGGCGCCATCCGACGCCGGCGGTAGAGCACGTCGCCGAGATCGTCCGTGGCTTTGTGCCCGCGGCCGGTTGGGGTGTAGTGGGGTGTCGATAATCCAGCGTTCGCAACACTGCGCACTTCGTCGTTTTCATGTTGTGCTCCGATCACCTGGGCTTTCTTGGCATCCTGATGCTGGACACGCGCTTTCCCCGCCCGCCGGGGGATGTCGGCAACCCCGGGACTTTTGAGCGACATGGCATACCGGTGCGGCATGTGGTCGTGCCCGGCGCGTCGGTGCGCAAGATTGTTCAGGAAGCGGACCCGGCATTCCTGGGGCTCTTCGTTGACGCCGCGGTGCAGATGGCGCGCGCCGGTGCGGCCCTGATCACGACGAGTTGCGGGTTTCTGGCGGCGTATCAGGATGTCCTCGCCCGGGCCGTACCGGTGCCGGTGATGACGTTGAGTCTGCTGGCCTGCCGGCAGTTTGCACACCCAGGCATCGTTACCTTCGATGCGGGGTCGCTCGACCGTGCCCTTCTGGATGCTGCCGGTGTACCCGCGGCGACGCCGGTGCAGGGTCTGGAATCTGGTTGCGAAATGTTTCGCCGTATCCTGGGCAATGAGACCGAAATGGATCTGGTCGAGGCGAGCCGCAATGTGGTTGACGCAGCGCGTGCGCTGGTGGACCGAGCGCCCGAGGTGCAGGACATCGTGCTCGAGTGCACCAATATGCCGCCCTATCGTGATGCGGTGGCACAGGCCACCGGGCGGCGCGTTCACGACATCGAGACGCTGGTCGTCGCGCAGTGGCGGTCGCAGATGGTGCGGGCGTAGCGCCAAATCCGGTCGGGGGCGGGAGGCGCGCGCCACTACGCGCTGACGATGCTCCCCACCTTGGCACCTGCGTCGACGATGGCCTGCCAGGTGTTGTCGTCCACCACGATGCCACCTTGCTCGCGTGCGATGCGCGCCTTGCGTTCGGGGTCGCCGGCAATCTGCACGCCGCCCGAGCCTTCGGGAGAGGGGCTTTGCTTGAGCCAGGTGATGAACTCGGCAGCCTCGTGCTCGAAGCTCGCTCGCGTGCCCAGCTTGTCCGGGTCGATCAGGATGGTCAGCATGCTGTTGAGCACCGCGGAGCGGCCATCGGTCTCGCCGCGCCAGGTGGCGCCACCCGACAACGCGCCGCCGAGCAGTTCGCAGGCCACCGCCATGCCGTAACCCTTGTGCTCGCCGAAGGTCATCAACGCGCCGAACAGGCCATTGGATTGAGGTACGACCACCACACCGGGGTCGTTCGTGGGCTGGCCATGGGCATCGATCAGATAGCCGGCAGGGACCTTGCGGCCTTCGTTGTGCGCCACACGCATCTTGCCCTGGGCCACGCGGCTGGTGGCGAAGTCAAGTATGAACGGCGGCTGGCCCTTGAGCGGTATGCCGATGCAGCAGGGGTTGGTGCCGAAGCGGCCATCGCCTCCGCCCCAGGGCGCGACGATTGGGCGGGCCATCACGTTGACGAAGTGAATGGAGACCAGCCCGTTGGCAACCGCCATTTCGCTGAAGTGTCCGATGCGCCCGAGGTGGTGCGCACTCTTGATGGTCATGATGCAGCTGCCATGCTTGCGGGCGCGCTCCATGCCCAGCGCCATGGACTGTTCGCCGATGACCTGGCCGAAGCCGTGGCCGCCGTCGATGGTCAGCAGGCTGCCGGTGTCGAGCAAAACCTTGGCGCTGGTGTTGGGGGACAGGCCGCCTTCGAGTACCGCGTCGACATAACGCGGCAACATGCCCACGCCATGCGAATCATGGCCGCTGAGGTTGGCCAGTACCAGGTTGTGCGCGACGGTGGCGGCTTCGCTGGCGGAACTGCCGTTGGCCAGCAAAATACGTTCAACGGTGGCGCGCAAGGCGCTGGCGGAAATGGTGAGTGACATGGTGTGGGCGAAAGTAGATGAGGGTGGTTGAGCTTGGCTGCGTCGCGATCACATCACAGCGCCTACCTGCCAGGGAACGAACTCGTTTTGCCCGTAGCCGTGGCGCTCGCTTTTGCTGGCATTGCCGGATGCCGTGGCCAGCACCAGTTCAAAAATGCGCTGGCCCATGTCGGCGACCGAACAGCTGCCGTCAATGATCTCGCCACAGTTGATGTCCATGTCGTCCTCCTGCTTGCGCCACAGGTTGGAGTTGGTTGACAGCTTGAGCGAGGGCGACGGCGCGCAGCCGTAGGCCGAACCGCGGCCGGTGGTAAAGCAGATCAGGTTGGCGCCGCCGGCCACCTGTCCGGTTGCGCTCACGGGGTCGTAGCCGGGCGTGTCCATATAGACAAAACCGTGAGCCGTCACCGGCTCGGCGTATTCATACACCGCCTGCAGGTTGCTGGTGCCGCCCTTGGCCACGGCGCCCAGCGATTTTTCAAGGATGGTGGTCAGGCCGCCGGCCTTGTTGCCGGGCGAGGGGTTGTTGTTCATCTCGCCTTCGTTGATCTCGGTGTAGTGCTCCCACCATTTGATACGCGAGATGAGTTTTTCTGCCACGTCGGGGCGTACCGCACGGCGCGTCAGCAGGTGCTCGGCGCCATAAATTTCGGGTGTTTCGCTCAGGATGGCCGAGCCGCCGTGCGCCACCAGCAGATCCACCGCCGCACCCAGTGCCGGGTTGGCGCTGATGCCTGAATAACCATCCGATCCGCCGCATTGCAGGCCGATGGTGATGTGCGCGGCGCTACACGGCTCGCGCTTGACCGCATTGGCTTGAGGCAGCATTTCGTTGATCAGTGCAATACCCTTGGCCACCGTCTTGCTGGTGCCTCCGGTGTCCTGGATGCTGAAGACCCGCAGCGTGTCACCCTCGCGCAGACTGCTGTTGGCCAGCCAGGCATTGATCTGATTGGACTCGCAGCCCAGTCCCACCACCAGCACCGCTGCAAAGTTGGCGTGGGTCGCGTAGCCCGCCAGCGTGCGCTGCAAAATTTGCATGCCAGTACCTTCGGTGTCCATGCCGCAACCAGTACCGTGGGTCAGCGCCACCACACCATCAACATTTGGGAAAGCGGCAAGTGCGCCGGCATGGTTCTGACGCGAGAAGTGGTCCGCAATCGCACGCGCTGCCGTGGCTGAGCAGTTGACACTGGAGAGAATGCCGATGTAGTTGCGTGTGGCCACCCGGCCGTCTGCGCGCTTGATGCCCATGAAGGTGGCTTCACGTTTGAGTGGCTCGGGTCTGACATCGGCGCCAAAGGCATAGTCCCTTGCAAAGTCACCTTTGTCGGGACCCATGTCGAGGTTGTGGGTGTGCACATGCTCACCCGCAGCGACAGGCTTGCTGGCAAAACCGATGATCTGGTTGTAGCGCCTGATGGCATCGCCGGTATTTAAAGCGCGTGTCGCTACCTTATGGCCGGGAGGAATCAGGCCTTTGGTGGTGATGCTTTCAATCGACGTGCCGCCTATCAGTTGGGTTCTGGCGATGACAACGTCGTCGTCTTTGTGGAGTCTGATGAAGGGGGTCATGGGGTGGATGTCACTTCTCTCTTAAGTTTCTGAATTCAGGGCATGGTTTGCTTTTG
>JBKJRR010000461.1:0-8358 GCA_046594635.1 Burkholderiaceae bacterium | reverse complement strand
GACTCGCGGTCGATGCGCCCGCCCGCCACAGCCCAGCCCCGCACGATGGGCACCGTCTCGATTGTCTTGCCTGATTTCTCGATCGCGTCGAGATGTCCGCCGATCTGCCCCATGCCTCGGAACCGGCGCAACATCTCGTCGCCTTCGAAGATGCCGAACGAGTGGTAGTCGCGCAGCGTGGTTGGCAACGGGTTGAAATCGTTGGTTTCCTGGCCGACATGAATCAACGCAATCCGCATCCAGTTCCTCCTGAGCAATCATCCAGAACGGCACTGACAGGCGGTGCCACAACACGCTGAAAGACCACCGACGCTGGGTAGGTCGACCCTGGCTTTTCCATCATAGTCACGCTGACACGCTGGCCTGGACAACGCATGTTTCGTGGCATGAAACGCAGACCGGGTGCTGCGGCGCCGGGTCTGATGCAGCGTCGCGCCATGCTCAGGCGCCGCGCTGAGCGGCATGCACGTCGGACAAGGCGGCCGCGATCACCTCCAGTGCCAGTTGCAAGTCGGCTGCAGAGTGCACAGCCGAAAAGCCGTGGTGTGCCGCAGGCTGGAAGTAGACGCCGCGCTGATAACAGGCGCGCACGAACAGGCGCTCGGTCTCACGGTTCTTCGACGCAGCCTTGCGGTATTCGACGATGTTGCCGGTGACACCGAAATACAGTCCGAAACGCGGCCCGGCATGTTGCAGCCGCAACTGCACGCCACTGGCATCAATGGCTTGCTGGAAACCGGCATAAAACGTGTCACACAGGAGATCCAGCTCGTCGTAGAAGCCCGGCCGGCTGTATTCCTCCAAGGCCGCCAGTGCCGCCAGCACTGCGGTTGAATGGGCCAGGAAGGTACCACTCATCTGACAGCCGCCCAGCGGTTGCAGATGCGCCATCACCTGCTTGCTTCCCACCAGCGCACTGATTGGCATGCCAGCGCCGAACGCCTTGCCGAGCACGCACAAGTCGGGCGTGACGCCCAGCTTTTGCTGCGCGCCGCCTGGCGCGACACGGAACGCGGTGAGCACTTCGTCGAAGAACAACACGGTGCCGTGGCGGGTGCAAAGATCACGGCATAACTCCAGAAAACCCGGCTGGGGCATCAGGCAACCCTGGTCATAGTTGATGGGCTCGAGCAGCAATGCGGCCACCTGCGGCCCATGCGCAGCAAAGGCCGCTTCCAACGCCACCGGATCATTGAACGGCAACACGGTCACGTGTTCACGCGTGTTGGCGGGAACGCCGGATGACTCGGCAAACGGTGTCGGGGTACGCGCCGGCCCGGCCTGATCCAGTGGTGGCATGACGCTGAAGTTCAAGGCATCGCTGTAGCCGTGGAAATGGCCCTCGAACTTGATCAGCTTCTCGCGGCCGGTAGCGCAGCGCGCCAGCCGAAGACCGTGCATGACGGTCTCGGTGCCTGAGCCGGCAAAACGCACCATCTCGGCGCACGGAACCAGTTCAGTGATGCGCTGTGCGAGCCTTGCCTGGTGCACCGTCTCCGCGGAACACACGATGCCCATGTCCAGCGCCTGCTGTACCGCGGCCTTGATGCGTGAATGGTTGTGCCCGAGCAGTGACGCGCCATGGGATGTCGACATGTCCAGAAAGGCGCGTCCCTGAAGGTCATACAGCCAGGCGCCGTCGCCGCGCGAGACGAAAAACGGATGCCCGATCGCATCGTTGCACCGAGCCGACGCGCACACGCCGCCCGGCAGCACCGCGCTGGCCAGCGCGTATTGCGCCAACGCCGGGTTGGCGGCGTCGTCGGCTGCCTGCCCGTTCCAAACGTCGGTCACCGCGGTCACCTGTGTTGTCGATCAGAGGATGCCGAAACGCTTGAACACCTGCGCCAGCGACTCACCCTTGCGCAGCGCATCGCGGGTATTGTTTTCGCCCAGTACTTTGGTGATAGCCTTTTCGATCACCGCATGTTCGTGCGCGCGCGGCACGACGACGACGCCGTCGATGTCACCAAACACGATATCGCCCGACTCGATGAGTACGCCCGCGCATTCGACCGGTACGTCCCGATCCACCATGCGCGCACGCCCTTTGGTGTCCAGTGGGCCGATACCGCCGTGAAACACCGGAAAGTCCATGGCCCGGATCTGTTTGACATCACGGACCAGGCCGTCCGTCACGCAGCCACTTGCGCCACGCACCTGCGCCGCCGTGGACAACAGTTCGCCCCAGGGGGCGATGCGTTCGGTCGGTCCGTTGCACGCCAGCACGATCACTTCCTGCGGTTTCAGGTCGTCGACCAGCGCAATCTCCACGTCATACGGGTTTTCGCCTTCGCGCAGTGCGTACGTCGGCATGTACAGGCCGGTGCGGGCACGCCCCACCAGCACCTTGCCATCGTCGACCGGCCTGACAAAGGGCCGCATGGCGCGACGTACCAGGCCCAGACTGTCCATGACGTCCGACAGGATGGATGAACTCAGTGCCTGCAATTGCGACGGATCCAGCGTTTTCATCGGAACTCCCTTTGCGCGTGGGTTGTGGATGGGGCGACAAATGTGGGCGGATGCTACTGCCGGCCGAGGTGAACATCAATCACCATGCGCGGCCCGTCAGGGCTGGTGCAAATCGCCAGATCGTGTATATTGATTTGGCTATGCGAATTGCAAAGACATCACATCAAGACAGGGTCGTCCAGGCCACCGAGCGCAGGCCCGCGACCTGCCGAAACACCCGCAACTGAGGGAATCTCCATGACACGGCGAACCTCCCCAAGGCAACATGTGCAGTGCACAACACGGAGGGAAGCCCCATGAGTCTGGATCGTCGTTACATCGTCGCGCCAGTGCACAAGTCGATGCAGTTGCTTGACGCACTGGTCAGTGGCAAGGGTCCGATGGCACTGTCCGACCTGGCTGCCAGCACCGCGCTTCCCAAGACCACCACTTTCCGATACCTGTACACCTTGCGTGCCTCGGGTTTCGTCAGCTACGACGAACGCACCGAACGTTATTCCATTGGCCCACGCGTGGCGGTTGCCTCGCCGCTGCCAAGTTTTGCCGAGCGCATCAAGGAGATCGCACAGCCGGCCATGTTGCGTTTGCAGCGCCAGTTCAACGAGACGGTCAACCTGGGCATCCGCGACGGCACCGATATCGTCTATATCGACATGGTGGGCTCGAGCCGCCTGTTGCATGCCGAAGCCAAGATCGGCAAGCGCGATCCCTTGCACTCCACGGCGCTGGGCAAAGCCATCCTGCTGACGCTGGGGGCATCGGAAATTGACCGTGCCGTGCCCCGGCGCATGGTGGCGCGTACGCCGCACACCATCACCAACCGGGATCATTTTCTCGACGACATCGCGCGCAGCGTCACCCGCAAATACGCGCTCGACATGGAAGAAAACGAACTCGGCGCGCGTTGTGTCGCTGCGGCGATTTGCCAGCCCTCGGGCCATCCTGCGATGGCCGCGATCAGCATTTCCGGCCCGTGCCAGCTGATGTCCGATGACACCCTTGCGCGCATGGGCCGGGTACTCGCGGGCACTGCCAGCCGCATCGATATCTCGTCTGCCTTGAACTAACGACTGACGCGACCTCGCACGCGCTGGCGCGGCAGGTCGACCGCACCCAAACCGTTGCGGCCTGCGACACCGGCGCTGCAAAACGTTTCGCGGCGCGAAACATGCCCACACTGCTTGCGCGCTGCGCCCTGACCACAGCCTCGATTTCCGCTGTGACAATGTTTTCCTGTTGCCGACACATCCACAGGACATATCGATGATCCGCATTGCCACCGCAGGTTTTCTGCACGAATCCAACACCTTCTCGACCATTCCCGCAAGCCTTGACTTGTGGCAGCGCTCCGGCATCCTGGAGGGCGACGCGATCCGCAGGGAATACGCCACTGCGCAATCCACCATGTCCGGATTCCTGGCGCTGGAACAGGAAGATCCGCAGGTAAAGGTTGTTCCGCTGGTCTTCAGCAAACTCACGCCGATGGGAGCCATCACCGGGGAGGCAATTGAGTTTCTGATGCAGCGAATCATCGACGCGATGCGCGACAACGGGCCGTGGGACGGTGTCCTGCTGCCCCAACACGGCGCTGCGGTGTCCGTGCCCTACCTGGACCCGGACGGTGAACTGCTGCGCCGGGTGCGCGAACTGGTCGGTCCGAAAGTGCCAATCGGCATGGCGCTGGACATGCATGGCAACGTGTCGCGCGCCATGGTCGAGCCGGCCGATATCGTCACCGTCTACCAGACCAATCCGCATATCGATGCGCGCGCACAGGCGCTCCTGTGCGGCCGTCTGCTGCTGCGCACGATCCGCGGCGAAATTCACCCGCGCATGGCGCTGGCAACGCCGCCCCTGGTGGTCAACATCCTTAACCAGGGCACCAGCGACAGACCGATGTCCGACCTGCTGGAGGTGGCCGAAACCCAGCGCCACCGTCCGGGGGTGTTGTCGGTCAGCGTCCTCGAGGGCTATCCGTATGCGGACGTGCCACAGATGGGCATGTCTTTCATTGCCGTGACCGACAACGACCAGGCACTGGCCGACGATGTCGCGCAGCAGTTGGCGCGCGCAGCCTGGGACTTGCGCGCGGCGCTCAACCAGGGAGGTACCGCTGTCGACGACGCGCTCCGGCAGGCCGACGCTGCGCCAGTGGGTCCGGTGGTGCTGTTTGACGTGGGTGACAACGTGGGTGGAGGCAGTCCCGGAGATTCCACCCACATCCTGCATGCGGCACGGGTCCTGGGCATCGCGAATCTGCTGCAGGCTGTGTGCGACCCGCAGGTGGTGCTTCAGTGCCAGCATGTCGGTGTGGGTGGCCGAATCAACGCAAGCGTCGGTGGCAAGAGCGACCATTTGCACGGTGCTCCGTTCGCTGTCGACTCCACCGTCACCGCTTTGGGCGACGGTCGTTACGAAGAGACCGGCCCGACACACGGCGGATTTCGTTTCTTCAATGACGGCGCCAGCGCGGCGTTGCGCACCGATGACGGTTACACGCTGGTGCTGACGTCGCGCGCCGCCGGCTCGTCCAGTTTGCAGCAATTCCGTTCGCTGGGCATCGAACCGACCGAGCATCAGATTGTTGTCGCCAAGGGTGTGCATTCGCCTCGCCCCGCCATGGAGCCCATCGCCAAAGTGATGCTCTGGGTCGCCACGCCGGGCGTGACCACGGCCGATCTGACGACGTTCACCTACCGGCACCGGCGGGTACCGTTGTATCCGCTGGAACCGCAGGCGACCTGGCCATGACAACATCGTCGGCCCGTTTCAGATGAGCCACAAGGAGCAGACATGCATGCAGACGTGTTGATTCGCGGCGCGCAGATGGTCGATGGCACAGGGGCGCCGCCGCGTCCGGCCGACGTTGCCATCCGCGACGGACAAATTGCCCATGTCGGCGACGGCAGCGCGGTGAATGCAGATCAGGTCATCGACGCCCGCGGTCAGGTCGTTGCACCCGGATTCATCGACATCCATACCCATTCCGACATCAGTTTGCTGCTGGACGGCCGTGGCCAGAGCAAGGTCACCCAGGGTGTTACGACCGAGGTCACCGGCAACTGCGGCTTCTCGCCATTCCCGATCAATCCGCAGCACATGCAGCTGCACCAAGACCTGCTGGCCGGCATCGGCGACGACGCCCTGCCACTGACCTGGACCGACGTCGAGGGTTACCGGCAGGAGGCCGAGCGCCGTGGCATTGCCGTCAATATCGCGCCGCTGGTGGGGCATGGCGCCTTGCGCATCGCAGCCATGGGCGTGGACAGTGCAGCCGCCAGCGCCGAACAGCTGGCGACCATGCAAACGCTGCTGGGCACGATGCTGGACCAGGGCGCGTTCGGCTTGACCACCGGCCTGACCTACGTGCCGTCGCGTTACGCCCCTACCGAAGAGCTTGTATCTCTGTGCGAAACACTTGCGCAGCGCCAGCGGCTGTACGCGTCGCACGCGCGCGACAAGGACCTGCTCGGCGACGACCATCGTTATGGTCCGTTGAATGAGGCGCTGCATTTGGGGCGCACCACCGGCGCCCGGGTGCAATATTCGCATGCGGCCATCAATAGCCCCTCGGAGTGGGGCAGTGCCGGGCAGTGGACCGAGCGCTTCGATCAGGCCGTGCAACAAGGCCTGGACGCTGCGTTCGACGTGTATCCCTACGACGCGTCGAGTTCGGCCTTGACACAATATCTGCCGGCCTGGGTCCAGGAAGGCGGCGTTGCGGCGATGCGCGAACGCCTGCTTGACGAGGAAGTCATGGCGCGGGCGCAAGCGGACCTGGCGCTGGGCTGGTCGGCCCATCGCATACCGTGGTTGTGGGACCGGGTGGTACTGGCGCGCACCGACGGCTTGCTGGGGACCCGGGAAGGCCAGAGCATCGAAGCTGCCGCGGCAGTGGCCGGCATGACCCCCGAGCGACTGACACTCGAGTTGTGCCGTGATGGTGGCAACCGCATCATGGTCGTGTTGTTCTACCGGACTGAGGAGGACATGCGTACCTTCCTGACTTGCCGTCATTCGGTGATGGGCTCGGACGGTTCGGCCATCTGCTTCGACCAGGGCAGCCGACAACCCCATCCGCGCAATTTTGGCGCTACGGCCCGGGTGCTCGGACGTTTCGTGCGCGAACTCCAAGACCTTGACCTGGCTACTGCGATCGCGAAGATGAGCGGCCGGGTGGCCGAACGCCTGCGTTTGCACGACCGTGGCACGCTGGCAACGGGCAAGGCAGCCGACATTGTGGTGTTCGATCCGAACGAGGTGCGCGACCGCGCCACCTACCTGGCGCCGTGCCAGCAGGCCAGCGGTGTGTCACATGTATTCGTGAACGGCGTGGCGGTGCTGACGAACGGCCGCGAGACCAACTCGAGGCCCGGCCGGGTCTTGCGCGCAGCATGAGCAATGGGAGCGAACAGGCCATGACACCCCCCACTATGTCCACCTTGCCCGACTGGTTGAGCCTGCACCAGCAGGTTGCGGTCGTCACCGGCGGTGGCACCCACCTGGGTCTGGCAATGGCAACCGGACTGGCGGAGCTCGGCGCAACTGTCTATTTGCTGGGACGGCGCCAGGACGTGGTGCAGGCCGCCGCCGCCACCCTCACCGAACAAGGCCTGTCGGCGCGCGCAATCGCGGCAGATGCCGCGGATGAAACCGCCATGGAGCAGGTGGTGCAGGACATCGTGGGCGCGCATGGCCGGCTCGACATCATGGTCTGCAACGCCGGCGGCGCGCACGGCGTGGACATGGCCCCGAATATTTCGGTGGCCGATCTGGAGGCGACGCTGCGCATGAACGTCACGACCACGCTCGTCAGCGCCCAGAGCGCAGCCCGCGCCATGATGACCCGGCGCAGTGGCGCCATCATCACGATCGGCTCGCTGCATGCCACGCTGGGCAGCGACCCGCGCCTCTATTCGCCGGGCTACAAGCGCTCGACGCAGTCGTACCACGCGTCCAAGGGTGCAATCCTGAACCTGACGCGGGCGCTGGCCTGCGAACTGGCGCAGCACGACATCACCGTGAACTGCATCAGCCCCGGCCAGATTCCCAAGCCCACGCTCAATGCGTTCACCCGCGAGAACTTTCGCAACATGGTGCCACTCGCCCGCCTGGGAGAACCCAGCGACCTCAAGGGCGCCGTCGCGCTGTTTGCGTCGCCAGCCGGCAAATGGATTACCGGACAGAACCTGACGGTGGACGGCGGCTGGTCGGCGTGGTAACAGGTCGACCCAGTGCGTCAGCCGATCTGAGCCAGTTGTCCATGTGCCCAACGTCACCACAATGCAGGACCAGGCTTTCGATACCATTGCCGAACAGCGTTGGCCGTCCATTCTGCACACCGGCAAGTCGGTTTCCTGGGACGCAACCAAGGACTATCTTGAGGCCAGGGCACGCGAAGAACTGCCGCGAAGGCCGACAGCGCGCAAGTTGAATGTGGTTGACAAGAAATGACGTGGATTGAAGTCGCGCCGCAGGTGCTGGACGACTTTGACCGGATTTTTGACCACATTGCGCAGTTCGATACCGGCTCTGCGCCGGCGCGCATCAGCGAAAATGTCGAGGCCGTGCAAGTGCTCGTGCGCAGCCCCATGCTGGGCCGCCCGGCAAAGGGTGGAAAACGGGAACTCGTGATCGGGCGTGGCGCGCGCGGCTACGTGGCCCTGTATCGTTATGTTGAACAGATCGACATGGTGTTCGTTTTGGCGGTGCGGCAAGCCGCCACAAATGGCGACCGTCGTGACGGTGGAACGCATGTTTTTCCATTGCGCCAAGTGCGTGATGCGGTCGCACTTGTGGCAACCTGAGGAGTGGCCCGCGCTGGACGGTGTGCCGTCACTGGCCCGGGCCATCATCGACCACGCCAAACTCACCGACAGCGTA
>JBKJRR010000476.1:0-14380 GCA_046594635.1 Burkholderiaceae bacterium | reverse complement strand
CCCGTACCTTCACGATGACAACGCCCACCACGACCTCGGCCTACCTGCCGCAGGATCCGTTGTCATCGTGAAGGTACGGGTGAACGGGACCTCACCAAAGGTAGGAAGCAAGCTCGTGTTCAGCGGACTGCTGAGCGACTTCGGGCTTTGGCCGGCCAGTGTGTCCAGATAGTAGATCTGACCGGCGTTGCCGCTGTTGGAGCGCGTATCGAGGTACAAACCGTCGTTGGTGGTTCCGGAGATCACGTAGCCGGTGTTGGACTGGATGCCGCCCGGACTCGGATCGAGCTGCGTCAGCTTGACTGACACGGTATTGCCACTGACACTGATGTCGTACTGCACCTGCGCGTCCGTCTCGTTGTCCGTGCCCTGATCGCCGTCGGAAAAAGTGACGATGGCCGTAACTGACGTCGCTGTGACGGACTTGAAGTAAAAGCCCGTGATGGCACCTGTCGCCTGGTAGGCGCCCGGCGTCTTGACGATGCCTGCATTGGCCACCGCTTTCGACAGCGGCACGATAGTCAGCAGGCCACCGTTCGGAATGGGGAACTCGATCTTAGGCGTGAGGCTGCCCAGAGCCACCGCGATGGTGCCTACAGCCCGTTTGCTTGGATCTAGCGGCACCGCGGGAGATCCCAGCGGATCGCCAACGGTGACGCCGGTAACTTGCGCATACCGCGCCACCCCTGCCGAATAGTAGCTGCCCCGCGACTGGGTCTCGTCGGGTGCATGGCCAATGATTTGAGAGAACCCGCTGGCACTCTTGGCGGTCGGATTTCCGTCATAGACCGAACCTGACTGCCCGACGTAGACATTTCGGGTGCCCAGGCCCTCGGCCGTCCAGATCGCGTCGGACTCCGTGGACACGTTCAGCCCGGCGAGGTCGGACGTGCCGATGGATGCACCGAAATTCGGATCGACGCCAAAGGCGGATCCTGGCAACTGGTCATTGTCGAAACTGGTCAGTGGATCGGCAATCACCATCTGCACCGGCCGTGAGCAGATCGGATTACCGCCATTGGCTTTGGAACGGTAGGGGTTGAGCCAGGTCGGCGGTGCACGAAATCCGATCTTCCGGTCGGCGTTCCCGCTGTCGTCGACGCCGCTGGCATACGCCGGTGTTCCTGCCGACTTGCCGGAAAAATAGCGCAAACCCTCATACATCATCTCGGCAATCGGCGCGCCCCAGGACCCGCACTCTTTCTGATAGCGGTTGCGCCCTGTCTGGTAGTTGCAGTCGTATATGTTTCCTTGCCAGCCATAAATCGTAAGCCGGTCGATGGTGCGCGCAATTCCGTCGTTGGTGCTGAACTGCCCGGTCGCGGCGTTCACCTCGTCCTTGAAGCTCCTGATATTGCGGCGCACCACACCACCCGAGTAGTTGTTGTGATACGACCCGGTCAACAGGCCGAATTTCAGGCTGTCGTTGGCCGCGTAATCATGCAAAACGCCGGTGGGCTTCCACACCGTCGGCGTGTCCACCGGGTAGCCGGTACATCCCTCTTCGCGCACACCGCCGATCAGCACACAGGCCTCGACGCGTAACAACATGTCGGTGGCGAATACGGTGACCCGGCCGCCCAGCTTGGAGAAATTGGCCGGACTGCTGCCGATACCCTGCGCCACGTCGGCCGAAGCCCAGGCCCAAATTCGTTCCTTTTCGCCGTCAGCATCGGTGATGTAACGCAATACCGGCGCGCTGGTTGCCGTCATGAACGGGTAGGTCGTGTTGTTGGCCTCGTTGATCACGACGAACAGGTGTTGCTTGCCGACAGTTGGCTGCGCCAGGCCCGCGTATTTCGCGATGTCGTAGGGCGATTTCGTGGCAGGAAACACTTCCTTGCCCCAGACGTGGGCGTCTTTTGGAATATAGGCCGCCTGCAACACGGCAGAGCTGCCATTTGCATCGGTGGTGGCGGTGTCGATCACCCGGTATCCACCGTACAGCACCCTGCGCAAGGCATCCATGCGCGAAGTCGCAACCCAGTTCATCCAGTTGCCATGCCAACGCCCCGCTCCAGCAGTGTTGCAACCGTTGCTCGCATCTGCCATCTTCGTTGGCCGAAACGTGAAGCTGGCAGTGGAGCTCGAACCGGTTGCCACATAGTCATAACAGCGATTGGAGACAAAGTTGCCGTAATAATTAATGTTCGGCTTGAAGCCGACATCCACCACACCATCGCCGTCGATGTCGCTGGTGTCGTTGTAGGCCGCGTAAAACAGCCGGTGGTCGCGGCTCATGGTCAACATCACCAGGCCAGGCGCGCTCTTGAGCGCCAGCAGGGGTGCCTGGGCCAGCGCCACGGTGGGCTGGGCCCGGGCGATGGGTACCGCAAGCATGGCCACTGCCGCCAACAAACCGATGGCCAACCAGGAACCGACCCATCCTTCGCGCCGTAGCCAATTCCCTGCGGCTTTGCATCGTGGTGGGGTGTTCATGGCAAGTTCTCCTGAAAATTCGTCATCAAGGCGTGGTGGTGCGCACATAAAGTGTCTGCAGCACCACATCTGCGTTGCCCGATCCGCCGGTGCTGCGTGAGGTCACGCGGTAGGTGGAGGTCGTGCTGCCGCCGCTGGCCAACTGCGTCAGTCGTTCGATCACGTACTGCGCTTTGTTGGCGTTGTTAGCATATTTGGTTCCCACCTGCACCGCGCACTTCACCGTTGCGGTGCTGAGCCAGCGAAAAGGCGCATCGGTGGCACAGTTCGTGGCCTCGGCGCCGTCTCCCTGGGTCCAGTGGCTTGTTGTACCCCCTTGCGCCAGCGGCGCGGCGTAATGGCCGACGGTGGCTGCATTGAAAGCACCCGTCTCGATGACCTGCAAAGCCTCCTTGCCCGCGCTCTCGGCAGACTGGAAGGCCACGTTGCGGTCAACCGAGTTCCCCGTCATGCGCTCGGACATCGTGGTGTTGCGAAAGCCTATGGTGCTGATCACCGTCAGCAAAAGCAGCAGCATCAGCCCCACCAGCAAAGTCATGCCCCGTTGCCGCCCACGGTTGGCAACAAACCTTGGTTGGCGCAGCAATTTTCGTGTCATGCGAGTCTCCGTCCTCACAGCGGCGCGATGCGGTTGCGCAAGACCACTGTGGTGGAAAATTCCTTGCGCAAGCGCGTGGCCGATTTGCCGACCGGCCCGCTATAGGCTTGGCCCAGCAAGGTGGGTGCAGCAGCAACCACATCCAGATTCGCAGTGTTGTCGTCGCTGACCATCATCAATCCGATACGCACCGCGACCACGCGCGACCAGTTGGTCACCGTGCCTGCCGTGGTACGCCATACATCGGCCTGCATGCTCGGCGCGCCCGTGGCCAGGTTAACGGTGTTTTCTCCGTAATGCAGGCGCATGCTTTCCACATTCGATACCAGTTCCTCGGCATTGCCACGCGCGCTGCCGTCGTACTTGATGCGATACAGACTTGGCGTGGCCGCGCCAGCGCGTGTCGCAACATAGTAAAAACTCCATTCCAAAGGCATCACCAGCGCATCGACACCATAGATGGGATTGGACGGAAACGCCACAGCTGCGTTGGTACCGACGGTGGAATTGCCGGTGGCCGCAGTGTGGACGATCTGTGTGCCGCCCCCACCCAGCTGCCCGGCAAACAGGCTCGACGAAACGCAATTGGCTACCACCATGTTGTAGGGCTTGCTCGCATCCAGAAAAGCGGCCGAGCCGGCGGCAATTGTCAACGGATCACCCACCGCGCCCATGGGAGCCGTGACCGACACCGCCCGTTCACTGCCGCCCGAGATGAACAGGCTATCGGTCGCACTGGACGTCGGCGCTGTAGCGAACATCGCAGCAGGCACGTTGTCAAAGCCGCGCACGAAGTTGAAAGGCGACAAGGGCTTGAGCGTCACCTCCGGATTGGTCGACTCAACAACCGCCAGTGGATTCGGACCATTGATGCCGCTGGGTGAGCCAGAGCTCACTGCCAGCTCTGGATAGTAGACATCGGTACCGCCGATATTGAGCTTTTCGACACCACGGCAACCGGCGAAACCCGCCATGCGCAGTTCACGCGAAATGGTCTCTAACGCGAACATCGCGTCTTCCTGCATGCGCCCGCCGGTTTCCTGGAAGCGGAACGACTGTTTGGCTGCCACGTACACCGCGGAAAGACCCACCAGTACCGCCAGTCCGAGCGCCAGCGATATCAGCAGTTCGACCAGCGTCACACCAAGCTGGTGACGCGCGCTGCGCATATCTGTGAAGGGACGTTTCATAATCTCAACTCGAAATTGATCGACCGGAAGGCATTGGCCGAATCGTCGCGGCACTTGGTACGCTCAGCGTCACTGAGCGTACCGAAGCAACTCGACCACGCAATCTGGATGTTGACCTGCCGCGCACCTCCACCGACGGTGTTGTAAATGCGCCCGCGCCCCGACGGCAGTTGGGTCGCAATCGAAGTCATCCAGTTCGCAACATCGTTGATCGCAATTGACGCGCCGGCCGGCGCTGCATCAACCCACAAATGGGGCTGCCCCTCCCAGGCACCGTTTTCGTTGATCAGGTACTCGCTAGTCGCACCCAGGGCGACCGCCGGATTCGCGCGGATCCGGTCTGCCATCTCGGATGCCAGCTGGTTGGCCTTGTTCAGCGACTCGGACCCGGCAGCGTTGGACACACCCCCGACCAGCAGTCCGGCTACGCCGAGCAGACCAAATGCCAGGATCAGCATCGTGACCAGCACTTCGATCAGGCTGAAACCCCGTTGGCCACGGGCCGCATTGCGGTGCTTGCCGATCACTGTAGATTGCAGGGGTTCAGGCGATGTCATGGTTGTCTCGCTCAGTCTGTGGGGCAGGCAGTGGCGCTGGGCGAACGCATGGTGCGCACACGGCCGGTGTTGGTGACGATCAGGCAGAACCGGTCGCTGCCGGCGTTGGAGAACCAGACCGTGCGGCCGAGCACCGCAGCGCCGGCGGTGTCGATCAGCCGGCCCCGTCCGCTGTAGATGAAGTAGTTTGCGCCGCCGGACTGGGAAAAGGTCAACGGCCCGGTCGGCGCCGCGGCCACTTCCAGCCGCGTGACCGTGGCACTGTCGGCGGTCGGTGCCACCTCGCCATTGGCATTGTTGGTACCGTCGGCAAACACCGTCCAGCCATTGGTAAAAACACCTGCCGTGCCATTGGCGCCCACCGTGACCCGTGCATCCGAGCCGCGCTTGATCGCCTCCGAACGCGCCAGGTTGAGCGACACCTGCAGCGCCGACGACGCTGACGACAGCCGATTGGTCCGATACAGGTCAACCATGGACGGCCCCGCAACAGCAGCCAGGATCGCCACGATGACGACCACCATCATGGTCTCGATCAAGGTAAATCCGCGCAAGCGCAGCGTGGCCGGCGGGCACCGCGCGCCCATACGCACGCCCGCCTTGGCGGCAACGGAAGACAGGTCGAGGAATGGCATGGAGACATACTAGGTCAGCGATCCGGCCCCGCTCCTAAAATGCGGATCAACGGTCGTTTCTGTCGGCCAGACGGCACAAAATCCCATGATCCAAGGCTACGACCCGCAAAAACCGGACCTGCTGACACCCATGGACAGGGCCCTGGAACTGGCCGCGGCAAACCGCAACGCCACGCCGCCCAACCCCAGCGTCGGTTGTGTCATCACCTCGGCTGATGGCGCCCTGCTGGGCCAGGGCTGCACCCAGGCCACCGGCGGGCCACATGCGGAAATCCAGGCTTTGCGGGACGCGCAGGCCAGGGGTCACTCGGTTGTCGGTGCAACCGCACATGTCACGCTCGAGCCCTGCGCCCACCACGGCCGTACCGGCCCCTGTTGCGACGCACTGGTCGCGGCTGGCATCGGCAAGGTGGTTGCAGCGATCGCAGACCCGAATCCGCAGGTGGCCGGTCGCGGCTTTGCCCGCCTGCTGGCAGCGGGTGTGGCGGTCGAGGTCGGCCCGGGTGCGCAAGCCGCGCGCGAACTCAATCTGGGATTTTTCAGCCGCATGGTGCGCCGCACGCCGTGGCTGCGTATGAAGGTCGCCGCATCACTCGATGGCCGAACCGCGCTGGACGACGGAACCAGCCAATGGATCACATCCGAGCCAGCGCGTACAGACGGCCATGCCTGGCGCGCCCGCGCCAGCGCCGTGCTCACGGGCATCGGAACGGTGCTCGAGGACAACCCTCAGCTCGATGTCCGGCAGGTAACCTGCAGCCGCCAACCCATGCTGGTCATCGTGGACAGCCGGCTGCAAACCCCGCTGGACGCCCGGCTGTGGCAAAGCGCTCGACCGGTGTTGATTTATGGCGCCGTTCACGATGCACAAAAGCAAGCTGCGCTGGCCCAGCACGGCGCCACCGTCGTCCTATTGCCCGGTGCACAGGCTGGCGGTCGCACCAAGGTCGACCTCGCGGCAATGCTCGCCGATCTGGCGGTGCGTGAATGCAACGAGATCCATGTCGAAGCCGGCGGCAAACTCAACGGCTCGCTTTTACGCGAGGGCCTGGTCGATGAGCTGCTGGTGTACCTGGCCCCCAGCCTGATCGGCCAGGGCCGGCCCATGGCCGAATTCGGCCCCCTGGCCTCGCTGACCGACAGCCTGGCCCTGGAATTTCAATCCATCGAGCGGATCGGCCCGGACCTACGCATCGTGGCACGGGGCGTTGGGCGCGATATATTTTGAGACCTTGTGTGCCAGACCAAGAAATTGCGCAGCAATTTTTGCTCTGGCTCCAACATTTTGTCGGATGTCGGCTGTTCCCCTTGTGTGCCAGACCAAGAAACAAGCGCAGCAATTTTTGCTCGGGCAGCCACACTTCTTTGGATGTCGGCACGGCAACTAAAATAGCCCCATGTTCACCGGAATCATCACCGGCGTCGGGCGCATCAGTGCCGTCGACGCCCTCGGCAGCTCCTTATCCCATGGCAGGCGGCTGACGGTCTCCTGCCCGTCCGGTTACCTGGACGATGTCGGCATCGGCGACAGCATCGCCATCAACGGTGCCTGCATGACCGCCACCGGCATCGATCTGGCTGCCGGCAGCTTCACACTGGATGTGTCGGCCGAGTCGCTGGACAAGACGGCCGGACTGGACCATACCGGCCCCGTCAATCTCGAAAAGGCCTTGCGCGCCCATGACCGCCTGGGTGGCCATATCGTGGCCGGCCATGTGGATGGTGTGGGCACCGTGTTGCGCCTGGCACAGGTCGGTGAAAGCTGGGAATTGCGCATACTGGCGCCGCAGGCGCTGGGTCGCTTCATGGCGTTCAAGGGCTCCATCACGGTCAATGGCGTGAGCCTCACCGTCAACCAGGTCACCGACCTGCCCACGGGCTGCGAGATCAGCATCAACCTGATCCCGCATACCGTGCACAACACCGCACTCGGCGCGCTGGTCGCCGATTCACGGGTCAATCTGGAGATCGACTTGATCGCACGTTATGTCGAACGCATGCTGGGCGAGCGACCCGGCGCGGGCCATCCGTCCGAACCGGGCCCGTCGGTCGGCGCCGGGGTAAAAGCATGAATTCACGCCCACCCGCACCCGTGTCACCGATTGAAGACATCATTGCCGACCTTGCGGCCGGCCACATGGTCATCCTGATCGACGAGGAGGACCGGGAGAACGAAGGCGACCTGATCCTGGCGTCCGACCATGTCGACGCGGCTGCCATCAACTTCATGGCGCGTTACGGGCGCGGGCTGATCTGCCTGACGCTGACACGCGAGCGCTGCGCCCGGCTGGAGTTGCCACCGATGACAGCGCGCAATGGCGACAAGAAGGGCACGGCGTTCACCGCCTCGATCGAAGCGGCCGAAGGCGTCACCACCGGCATCTCGGCGGCTGACCGCGCGCGCACGGTACAGGCTGCGGTGGCGCCTGGCGCGATGCCAGCCGATCTGGTGCAACCCGGCCACATCTTCCCGCTGCAGGCAGTCGACGGTGGTGTGCTGATGCGCGCCGGTCATACCGAAGCGGGCTGCGATCTGGCCTTGCTGGCCGGCTGCAGCCCGTCGGCAGTGATCTGCGAAATCATGAAGGATGACGGCACGATGGCACGTTTGCCGGACCTGCAGTTGTTTGCCGCCCAACACGGCCTGAAGATCGGCACCATCGCCAGCCTGATCGAATACCGCAGCCGCGTCGAGTCCTTGCTCGAAAATGCCGGAGAGCGCGAAATCGACACCACGTTTGGCCGATTCACGGCACGCGCGTACCGCGACAAGCCGGGCGGTGGTGTGCACCTGGCACTTGTCCGTGGCCAATGGAATGCCGACGACAGTGTGGCCGTGCGGGTGCACGAGCCCTTGTCGGTGTTCGATGCGCTGGAAGTCAACCGGTCGATGCACTCCTGGAGCCTGGACACCTGCCTGGCCCATATTGCGCAAAAGGACCAGGGTGTCGTCGTGCTGCTCAACTGCGGTGAATCTGCCGAACAGTTGCTGGCCCAGTTCGCCGGCACCGCCCGCTCCAGCCACGGACCCGAACGCGGGCGCATGGACTTGCGCACCTACGGCGTGGGGGCCCAGATCCTGCGCGACTGCGGTGTGCACAGGATGGCGCTGATGGGCAACCCGCGGCGCATGCCCAGCATGGCGGGTTACGGCCTCGAGATCACCGGATACATCACCCCATAAGCCCCGAACCGGGGCAGGAACACATCATGTTTGGCGCAGACAAGGGAAAACTGGAATCCTCCGACAAACGATTGAGCGGCAAGAAGCTGCGCATCGCCATGGTCCAGGCACGATTCAACGAGGCCATCACCAACGCCCTTGCCGACGCGTGCGCGACCGAATTGCGCGCACTGGGCGTGTTGCCAGAGCACACCGTGCGGGTGCAGGTACCCGGCGCACTCGAAGTGCCGGTGGCCTTGCAGGCACTGGCCGAAAGCGCGCAATATGATGCACTGATCGCGCTGGGTTGCATCATCCGCGGCGAGACCTACCACTTCGAACTGGTGGCCAACGAATCTGGCGCAGGTGTCAGCCGAATCTCGCTGGACTACCAGATACCGATCGCCAACGCGATCATCACAACCGAAAACCTGGAGCAAGCCATTGCGCGCCAGAGCGACAAGGGGCGCGACGCTGCGCGGGTCGCGGTTGAAATGGCGAACTTGATGGAAGATATCGGATGAATGACGACAAGCTCGTGCCCGCAGGCACCCGCCCGCCAAAACAAAGCCGCACCGGCGTGACCAGTACCGGTGCGCGCAAGGCCGGCAGCAAGTCGGCCCGCACACGTGCCCGCGAATTTGCGTTGCAAGGTCTGTACCAGCATCTGGTGGGGCGCAATCCGGTGCAGGACATCGACACCTTCACCCGCGATCTCGCCGGATTCGGCAAATGCGACCGGGTCCATTTCGATGCCCTGTTACGCGGCTGCATCACCGAGGCGCAGACGCTGGACCAGCTGATTGTTCCGCGCCTGGATCGCAAACTGGAAGAGTTATCGCCCATCGAGCGTGCGGTGATGTGGATCGGTGTCTACGAGTTCCAGCATTGCCTGGACGTGCCGTGGCGCGTGGTGCTCAATGAATGCATCGAATTGGCCAAGGAGTTCGGCGGCACCGACGGCCACAAATATGTCAATGCCGTGCTCAACGGCGTGGCGCCAGCGCTGCGCGCTCAGGAGGTCGCCAGCGACAAGGGCCGCAAGGATCGGCCCTGATGGTGGCACCGATGCGCATCTCCAGGCGGGCGCAGCGTATCGAGCCCTTCCATGTGATGGAGATCGCCAAGGCGGCCGCCCTGCTCGGCCAGGCCTCGGCACAATCGGACCAGCCGATGGTCTATCTGAACATCGGCGAGCCCGATTTCACGGCGCCGCCGCTGGTGCAACAAGCCGCCGAGAAGGCAATCCGTGATGGCGTGACCCAGTACACCGCCGCCACCGGCATTGCTCCGCTGCGCGAACGCATCAGTCGGTGGTACCAGAGTCGGTTCGGCCTGCGCATCGATGCCGAGCGCATTGTCATCACCGCTGGCGCTTCGGCTGCGCTGCAGATGGCGTGCCTGGCGCTGATCGATGCGGGTGACGAAATCCTGATGCCCGACCCCAGTTACCCGTGCAACCGCCAGTTCGTGATTGCGGCGGACGGCAAGCCGGTGCTGATTCCGGCGTCAGCAGCCGAGCGGTTCCAGCTCAGCGCCGCCTCGGTGGCCGCGCACTGGAAGCCAGGCATTACCCGCGGCGTGCTGCTGGCCTCGCCGTCCAACCCGACCGGCACCTCGATCCAGCCGGACGAGTTGCGCCGCATCCATGCACTGGTGACCGAACGCGGTGGCGTGACCATCGTCGACGAGATCTACCTGGGCCTGGGCTTCGATGCCCAGTACGGTCACAGCGCGCTGGCGATCGACGAATCGGTCATCAGCATCAACAGCTTCAGCAAGTATTTCAGCATGACCGGCTGGCGCCTGGGCTGGATGGTGGTTCCCAGGGAACTGGTGGCACCGATCGAGCGCCTGGCACAAAACCTGTTCATCTGCCCCAGCACCATCGCCCAACATGCGGCGCTGGCCTGCTTCGAGGACAACAGCATCGCCGAATACGAACGCCGGCGCGAAGCGTTTCGCCAGCGCCGCGACTATCTGGTGCCGGCGCTGAATGCGATGGGTCTGCAGGTACCGGTGATGCCCGACGGCGCCTTCTACGCCTGGGCCGATTGCAGCCAGGCCTGCGAGCGGCTCGGCGTTGCCGACAGCTGGGAGCTGGCGTTTGCACTGATGCATCAGGCCCATGTGGCCGTCACGCCCGGACGCGATTTCGGTCAGGCCGAGACCGGCCGCTTCATTCGGTTCTCCAGCGCCAGTTCGATGGCGCAGCTGCAAACGGCGGTTTCACGCCTGCACACGCTGCTGGGATGAGCAGGCACCGGCTTCATCCAGCCACGCCCAATGGCACACCGAGCGGGGTCGTGTTCAGCTGGCCGGTGCGGGTGTACTGGGAGGACACGGATGCGGGCGGTGTGGTGTTTTATGCCAACTACCTGAAGTTTTTCGAGCGCGCGCGTACCGAATGGCTGCGTGCTGCCGGATTTGAGCAACAGGCAATGCGCGAAGCGGTAGGTGGCATGTTTGTCGTGACCGACACCACCCTGAAATACCATAGACCAGCCCGCCTGGATGACCAACTCCTGGTTACCACTTGGATGCAGGATGCCGGCCGCGCCTGCATGACAATCGGACAACAGGCCCGGCGTGGCCCGCAAGCCGATGGCGACGTGTTGTGCGACGCCACGATCCGCATCGGATGGGTCGACAGCCACAGTTTCAAACCGGCAAGAATTCCTTCCTCGATCGTGAAAGCCCTCTCATGAACCAAGACATGTCGATCCTTCATCTGGTACTCGGAGCCAGCGTGGTGGTGCAGCTTGTCATGCTGCTGCTGCTGGTGGTATCCGTCGCCAGCTGGGCGGCAATATTCCGGAAGATGTTCGGACTGAGTCGCGTCAAGGCACTCAACGAAACCTTCGAACGCGAATTCTGGTCCGGCACCAGCCTCAATGACCTGTTTGCCGCAGCTGCACAAAATGCGCGCCAGGCAGGCCCGATGGAGCGCATCTTCGCCAGCGGCATGCGCGAATACCAGAAGCTGCGCGAACGCCGCATCGCCGATACCGCCAGCCTCATGGACGGTGCACGGCGCGCGATGCGGGCCAGCTTCCAGCGCGAGATGGACGAGGCTGAATCCAACCTTTCTTTCCTGGCGTCGGTCGGATCGGTGTCGCCGTATGTCGGCTTGTTCGGCACGGTATGGGGCATCATGCACGCCTTCACCGGCCTGGCCAACATGCAGACAGTGACGCTGGCCACGGTGGCCCCCGGCATTGCCGAGGCGCTGGTGGCCACGGCCATCGGTCTGTTTGCGGCGATTCCGGCCGTTGTGGCCTACAACCGATTCGCACGTGACATCGACCGCATCGCGATCCGGCTGGAGACCTTCATGGAGGAGTTCTCCAATATCCTGCACCGCAACGTGGGCGCGCAATCGGCGCCCGGGCACTGAGACTCGGAGGTCCGGATGGCATCGACTATGCAGCGTGGCCGCGGCCGGCGCACCATCAACGAGATCAACATGGTGCCGTTCATCGACGTCATGCTGGTGCTGTTGATCATTTTCATGGTGACCGCACCGTTGATCGCGCCCAGCGTAATCGACCTGCCCAGCATCGGCAAGGCGGCGCGACAACCCGATCAGGTACTGCAGATCGTCATCGACAAGGATGGTCTGCTCAATCTCAAGAACCAGGAGAAAACCACGCAACTGGGATTGCGCGAGATCGCCGGCGCCGTGCGCCAGGCGCAGCAGGGCAAGACCGACCCGGCCGTGGTCATCAGTGCCGACCGCAATGTGCGCTATGAAGTGGTGGTCCAGGTCATGGACAGCTTGCAACGCAATGGCATAGGCCGTGTCGGGCTGTCGGTGCAATTGGCCAGCCCATGAAATGAAACCGCCATGAACGCGACCGCAGACTGGCTAGCCTTCGCGCCGCCCAAGGCCAAAGGGCTGGGGCGCGCATTCGCGCTGGCGGTTGTTGCCCACCTGGTCCTGGTAGCCGCCCTGACTCTGGGTGTGCAGTGGAAACGTGATGCACCTGCCACGACGATCGAGGCTGAGTTGTGGTCGGCCGTGCCCCAGGCGGCAGCACCCAAACTGGTCCAGACTGCACCCCCGCCCCCGCCAGCGCCGGCACCGGTCGCCAAGCCCCCGCCACCAGCGCCTGTGGTCAAGGCGCCCGACGCCGACATCGCGCTGGAACGCGAGAAACGGCAGCAACTGGCGCAGGAAAAGCAATTGGCCGCCGAAAAGCTGGCGCAGGAAAAACGGGCCAGGGACAAGCGCGAACAAGACAAGAAATTGGTGCTGGAGAAAAAGCGCCAGCAGGATTTGAAACTGGCGCAAGAGAAAAAGGCGCAGGAAGAAGAAGCCAAACGGCGCGAAGTGGATGACAAGAAACGCGCGCTCGCGTTGAAGTCCAGGCAGGATGCGATCAAGGCCCAGCAGGAGGTGGCGCTGGAGAAGCAGGAATCGATCAAGCTGGAGATCCTGCGCAAGGACAACCTGCAACGCATGGCCGGCCTGGCAGGCGCCACGGGTGGCGCCGCGTCGGCCGGGACGGCGCAACGCGCCAGCGGGCCATCCGGCAGTTATGGCGGTCGCGTCAGCGCCATCGTCAAGCCCAACATTGTGTTCATCGATGACACACGCGACAACCCGGTGGCGCTGGTCGAAGTCCGCACCGCGCCGGACGGCACCATCGTCGGGCGCAAGCTGATCAAGGGCAGCGGCAACAAGGCCTGGGACGAGGCCGTGCTCAAGGCCATCGACAAGACGGCGGTATTGCCGCGCGACACTGATGGCACGGTGCCACAGCTGCTGGAGATCAATTTCCGGCGTCGCGACTGAAGATCGGTCGCAGCCGCAGCGGCCCTAGCCGGCGTGTTGACCGTACGCCATGCGAGGGCAACGGGGCCCTCGCGCAGCGCCACTCACTCGTAAACGATCACTGCCTGCCCCCGATCCGACTGCGCACGCCACTGCGCCAAGGCGGCATCGGTGGGATAAAACCGCATCGCATCGGACAACTGCAACTCGGCACTCGCGCCACCGTCCTGTGCGCGGCGCGTCACCACCAGTCGCACGCAAAGTCCGCGTACCCGTTCGCCGTGCTCGGTCTGCTCGGTGCGGGCCGGGAACTCCTGCAACAACAGTGCCACGTCGGGCACCTGGCCATTGACCGGTACGCGCAAAAACTTGCCAAAACGGCAACGTGCCTGATCCAGGTCCCAGATCTGCTGGACCGTCAGTTGAATGCCACCGCTGAAACGATCGGGCTGCACCTTGCCCATGACGATGATCAGTTGATCATCCTTGAGCAGATCGCGGTGCGCGTTGATCAAGGCCTCGTCGGCGCGCGCCTCGATCACGCCTGACTTGTCGTCGAGCTTGAACAAGGCCAGCTTGCCGCGCTGGCCATTGATGACACGCAGATCATGGACGATGCCGGCCAGCAATTGCGGTTCGCGGGTGTCGATCAGGTCGTCGATCTGTCGCTTGGCAAAACGTCGCACTTCGAGCGCCACCTCATCGAACAGGTGACCCGACAGGTAAAAGCCGATGGCCGTCTTCTCCTGCGTGAGTTGCTCCTTGATACCCCAGGGCAACACCTCGACCAGGTCGGGCGGCTGCGAACCTGATCCATGGTCGTCATCGCCCAAGTCGAACAGGCCACCCTGGTTGGCATTGGCGTCGCAGGTATTGGCAAATTCGAAGGCCAGGTCGATAGTGGCGATCAAGGACGCGCGATTGCGATGCAGGTTGTCGATCGCGCCGGCCTTGATCAAGGCCTCAAGGCTGCGCTTGTTCAGACGGGTACGGTCCACACGCTGGCAGAAATCGAACAAAC
>JBKJRR010000368.1:0-9740 GCA_046594635.1 Burkholderiaceae bacterium | reverse complement strand
CCATATTTGTGGTCTGCTGCTGCATCACCACGCTTCGCCAAACTCTCAAGGCCTCAGCGGCGACGCCAGCACCCCCTGCACCAGAAAATCCATCGCCAGGATCTGCGCGTCACTCAGGCTCTGACCCGCCGCAATCACCGTGCGCCCGGTCGTGTCCAGCACCGCCTGCTGGGCCCGAAACGGCTGCAATCGACCGGCGGCGATGTCCTTTTGCTTCGCCAGTACCTCATCACGCACGGCTTGCGGCACGCGCGGGCCGAAGTCGCCGATCCGCACCATGCCTTCGCGGATGCCACCCCAGATATTTCCCGTGGTCCACGTCCCGTCGAGCATCGCTTTGGTGCGGCGCGTGTAATACGCGCCCCATTCATGGGTCACGGCCGCGATCTGGGCCTGCGGTGCCACCGCACGCATGTCGGAGTGGTAGGCCACGGCCATCTTGCCGCGCTCCTGGGCAGCCACCATCACTGCGTTGGAACCGGTGTGAAACGCCAGCACATCGGCGCCCTGGTCCATCAGCGTCATGGCCGCGTCGCGCTCGCGCGCCGGGTCGAACCAGGCCTGCAACCAGATCACCTTGACCTGCGCCCTCGCATTCACCGAGCGCATGCCCAGCGTGAACGCATTGATGCCTTGCAGCACCTCGGGAATCGGGAAACCGGCGACATATCCGGCCGTGTTGCTGACACTCAAACGCCCGGCGGCCACGCCCGCCAGATAGCGGCCTTCGTAATACCGCGCGTTGGCCACCGCGACGTTGGCCGCGGTCTTGTAGCCGGTGATCGACTCGAAGCGCACGCCCGGAAAGTCTCGCGCCACCTTCAGTGTCGGCTCCATGTAGCCAAAACTGGGCGTGAAGATCAGCTGATGACCCTGTCGCGCCAGATCACGTATCACACGCTCCGCATCGGCCCCTTCGGCCACGTTCTCGACATAGGTGGTCTCGATCCGCGCCGCAGCGCCTCCGGACGGATTGAGCGCTGCCAACATGGCCTTGCGGCCTTCGTCGTGCTGGTGCACCCAGCCCATCGGCGACAGTGGCGCGACATAGACAAAACCGACCTTCAGAGGTGGTGCATTCTGGCTGTGCGCCGGAGAAAAAACGGGGAATAAGGAAAAACAGGCGGCCGCGAACGCGGCTGCGAGGTTTTTATACATGGTGGTCCTCTACATGGCTCCGAACACAAAAAGCAAGACCTGCCGGAGCAGCAGACCTTGCGCCGATTTTATCCCGCCGGGCTGCGGGTGCCCGGATTCAGCGGAAAGTCTCGAAACAGGCGTCCACCCGATCGCGGTAGCGGCGCTTTTGTGCGTCGTCGACAAAGCTGGCGTTGAAGCTGTGGGTCGCCAGTTGCCAGGCCTGCTGGGCCGACAGTTGCAGCGCAGCAAACGTCTGCGTGAAATTCTCGTTGATATACCCCCCAAAATAGGCCGGGTCATCGGAGTTGATCGTGGCGGCGATACCGGCATCGAGCATGCGTCCGACGGTGTGCTCGGTCAGCGACGAGTACACGCACAACTTGAGGTTGGACAGAGGGCACATGGTCAGCGCGATCTGCTCGCGCACCAAACGTTGCATCAGGTCCGCATCGTGGATCGCCTGTACGCCGTGGTCGATGCGTTCCACCCTCAGCACGTCCAGTGCACTGCGGATGTAGGCCGGTGGGCCCTCCTCGCCGGCATGTGCGACCAGCCGAAAACCCAGGGCACGGCAACGTGCAAACACCTTGGCAAACTTCTCCGGTGGATGACCCATTTCGCTTGATGCCAGGCCGATGCCAACGATCTTGTCGCGCAGATGCAGCACCTGCTCGAGCGCCTCGAACGCCTGGTCCTCGCTCAGGTGGCGCAGGAAACACATGATCAACGACGCGCTGATTCCGAGTTCGGTCTGCGCATCCACGCAAGCGCGGTGCAGGCCATTGACCACCACCTGTGGATCCAGGCCGTGGCCAGTATGGGTCTGGGTATCGAAGAAGATTTCGGCATGCAACACGTTGTCGGCATGGGCCCGCGCAAGATAGGCACGCGTCATGTCGTAGAAGTCCTGCTCGGTACGCAACACCGTGGTACCCGTGTGGTAGATATCCAGAAAGCTCTGCAGGTTGTTGAACACATAGGCCTTGCGCAGCGACGCCACATCAGGGTAGGCCAACGCCACCTGGTTGCGCTTTGCGAGCTGGAAGATCAGCTCGGGTTCGAGCGATCCTTCGATATGCATGTGCAATTCAGCCTTGGGCATCTCGCGCAGCAAGGCTGGCAGCCGATCGGCTGCAACAGGTCTAAGATTCACGGTTCTCCTCCCGAAAAAAAGGCTGCCCTGGAGCAGCCATCGTAATGGGCCGGGCGCGCGCCTGCACGCCCTGCCACCGGACCGTTTACTTGGCGCCCGGCACCTTGCCTTCCACGCCCTTGACATAGAAGTTCACGCCACCGAGGAACTTGTCGTCCGCCACGGCATCCTTGGCCAGGATTTCCTTGCCGTCCTGTCCCACGATCGGGCCTTTCCAGATCGAGAAGGTGCCGGCCTTCAGGCCTGCCTTGATTTCGTCGATCTTGGCCTTGGTCTCGGCAGGCACGTCTTCAGCGATCGACACCATATCAATGGCGCCTTCCTTGTGACCCCACCAGACGCCACCGCCGCCCTTCCAGCTTCCGTCAAGCGCTTCCTTGGTGGCCTGAATGTAGTATGGCGCCCAGTTGATGATGGCCGATCCCAGGTGTGCCTTGGGGCCATATGCCGTCATGTCGGAATCCCAGCCGAAGGCGCGCTTGCCCTTGTCCTGCGCGGTCTTGAGCACGGCCGGCGAGTCGGTGTTCTGGAACAGCACGTCCGCGCCGCCGTTGATCAGCGAGGTGGCTGCCTCGGTCTCCTTGGGCGGGTTGAACCATTCGTTGACCCAGACCACCTTGGTCTTGACCTTCGGGTTGACCGACTGCGCACCCATCGTAAAGCTGTTGATGTTGCGCAGCACCTCGGGAATCGGCACCGATGCCACCACGCCCAGGGTGTTGCTCTTGGTCATCTTGCCGGCAATCACGCCGGCCATGTACGCACCTTCGTAGGTACGACTGTCATACGTGCGCAGGTTCCCGGCTTGCTTGTAGCCTGTGGCATGTTCGAACTTGACGTCCTTGAAGTCCGGCGCGATCTTGAGCATCGGCTCCATGTAGCCGAAGGTGGTGCCAAACACCAGCTTGTTGCCCTGGCTGGCCATGTCGCGCAGCACGCGCTCAGCGTCGGCCGATTCGGGCACGTTCTCGACAAAAGACGTGACCACCTTGTCGCCAAATTCCTTTTCGACCGCCTTGCGCGCCTGGTCGTGTGCAAAGGTCCAGCCACCATCGCCCACCGGACCGACATACGCAAACGCAATTTTCAGCGGCACCGGCTTGGCCGGCTCCGGCGCAGGCGCAGGTGCGGCCACCGGTGCAGGCGCCGGTGCGGGCGCAGGCACCTCCTTTTTGCCACAGCCGACCAAGGCGATCGCCGCGACGGCCGACGCGGCCGCCATCTGGATCAGGGATCTTTTCTTCAAGTCTTTCATGGGAGTCCTCAAATGGGAAGGTTGCGAGAAAACGATCATTATGCTGCCCGCGACCGGGCGACGACTTATGATCCGGGATAAAACGGTTTTCCAATGGAAGCCGGCATGTTGACGCGGATCCACTGTGGATTGCGGGAAATCAGCGCCAGCACCACGATGGTGGCCAGATACGGCAACATGGTCAAAAACTGGCTGGCAACGTCGATGCCGATCGCCTGCAGGTGAAACTGCAGCATCGTCACGCCACCAAACAGATAGGCACCCATCAGCACGCGGGCTGGTCGCCAGGTCGCGAAGGTGGTCAGGGCCAGCGCGATCCATCCCTTGCCCGACACCATGCCCTCGACCCATAGCGGCGTGTAGATGATGGACAGATAGGCACCGGCCAGGCCGCACATGGCCCCGCCGACAACTACCGCCAGCAGACGGATGCGGCGCACCGGATAACCCAACGCATGCGCCGACTCCGGGCTCTCGCCCACACTGCGCATGACCAGGCCGCTGCGGGTGCGGTACATGAACCAGATCAGCGCAATGGCGAACACCATGGTCAGGTAGACCAGCGGATGGTGGCGAAACAAGGCCGGCCCCACCAGCGGGATGTCGGAAAGCCATGGAATCGCGAAACTCGGGCGCTCGGGAATCCGTGCCTGCACATAGCCCGTACCCACAAAGGCCGAGAAGCCGCCGCCGAACAGCGTCAGCGCCAGCCCGGTGGCGTACTGATTGGTGTTGAGCCAGATCACCAGCAGACCAAAGATCGCCGCCAGCACGGCACCGGCGGCAATGCCCGATGCAAACCCGATCCAGTCATTGCCCGAATGCACCACCGCTGCAAAGCCGGCAATGGCGGCACACAACATGATGCCCTCGGCCCCCAGGTTGACGATACCCACCTTCTCGTTGATCAGCAGGCCCAGCGAGGCCAGGGCCAGCACGGTGCCGGCATTGAGCGTGGCGGCAATCAGCAGCGCATACGATTCCATCATCGACTCCCCGAGCGACCCAGCTTGAGCCGGTAATTGACCAAGGTATCGCAGGCCAGCAGACTGAACAGCAGCAGACCCTGGAACACGCCCGTCAGCGACTTGGTCAAACCCAGCCGCGACTGCGCCATCTCGCCGCCGATGTAGAACATGCTCATGAGCAGCGCGGAGAACACCATACCTACCGGGTGGAGCCGGCCGACATAGGCCACGATGATGGCGGCAAATCCGTAGCCAGCTGGCAAGTAGGTCGTGAGCTGACCGATCGGCCCGGCCACCTCAAGTGCCCCAGCCAATCCTGCTGCCCCGCCGGATATCAGCAAGGCGGTCCACAAGGCCTGGCGCGATGAAAAGCCGGCATAACGCGCCGCCGCCGGCGCCAGGCCACCGACCTGCTGGGCAAAGCCGGCCCGGGTGCGGAACAGGAAAATCCACAGGCCCAGCACGCCGAGCAGCGCGAAGACCACCCCGATACTCACACGCGAGCCGTCAAACAAGCGAGGAATGCGGGTCACAGCCTCGAAGGTCCTGGACTGCGGGAAGTTGAATCCCTGCGGGTCCTTCCACGGGCCGCCGACCATGAAGCTGAGCAGTTGCACCGCTACATAGACCAGCATCAGGCTGACCAGGATCTCGTTGGCATTGAAACGGTCACGCAGCAAGGCGGTGATCGCAGCCCACAACATGCCGCCCAGCACACCTGCGAGCACCACCGGCACGACGATCCAGGCGCCGGTGCCCTTGCCAGCCAGCAGCGCCACGCCACCAGCGAAGATGGCACCGATGATGTACTGGCCCTCGGCGCCGATGTTCCATACGTTGGAGCGGAAACACACGGCCAGGCCCAGCGCGATGATCAGCAATGGCGTGGCCTTGACCAACAATTCGCCGACGGCATAACCACTGTTGATCGGCAACCAGAAAAACATTTCCAGGCCGCGCATGGGGTCCTTGCCCAGCGCGACGAACATCACGACACCGATCAGCACCGTGATCAGCAGTGCCAGAATGGGCGAGCCGTAGCTCCAGAACTGCGACGGCTGCGGGCGGGCTTCAAGCTTGAGCATGGTCGGCCTCCCACAATCCACTCATCCACGCACCGATTTTCTCGATCGACGCTTCGGCGATAGGTACCGATGGCGACAACCTCCCCTTGGCGATCACATGCAGGCGGTCGCTGAGCTCGAACAGTTCGTCGAGTTCCTCGCTGACCACCAGCACCGCGCAACCCTGGTCGCGCAATTCCAGTATTTCGCCGCGAATCTGCGCCGCCGCACCCACGTCGACACCCCAGGTCGGCTGAGAAATGATCAGCAGTTTGGGCTTGGCGTCGATCTCGCGCCCCACGATGAACTTCTGCAGATTGCCACCCGACAACGAACGCGCGGCCGAATCGGGTCCACCGGCCTTGACGTTGAAGCGGCGGATGATGTCCGCCGCCTGCGCCCGCAACGTGCGCAGGTTGATCCAGTGGATGCTGCCGGACAGTGCCTCGTTGCGTGTCAGCAGCAGGTTGTGGGCCAGCCCCAGTGTCGGCACTGCGCCCCGGCCCAGCCGTTCCTCCGGTACGAAATGCAGGCCCAGCTTGCGCCGGGTGCCTGGATGCAGCGCCGACATGTCCGTGTCGCCCATGCGAATGGATCCGGCGGCACTGCGGCAGTCTTCACCGGACAGGGCGTACAGCAGTTCGCGCTGGCCGTTGCCCGACACGCCGGCGATGCCAACCACTTCGCCAGCGCACACCTGCAACGAGACGCCATCGAGGTCGACCCCGAACTGGTCCTCGCGCGGCAGACTCAACCTGGCCACCTGCAGAACCGGTGCGCCGGGTTTCTGTTCGCGGTGTTGCAGCGTCGGTGGCTCGGCACCGATCATCAACTTTGAGAGTGAGGCATTGGTTTCCTCGGCCGGATTGCACACGCCGGTCACGACGCCGGCGCGCAGCACCGTACAGGCAGTGCACAACTCGCGGATCTCGTGCAGCTTGTGGCTGATGTACAGGATGCTGCAACCCTCGGACGCCAGCTTCTTGAGCACAACAAATAGTTTGTCCACTGCCTGCGGCGTCAGCACCGAGGTCGGCTCGTCGAGGATCAGCAGCTTGGGATGGGTCAGCAAGGCCCGGATGATCTCCACCCGCTGCATCTCTCCCACACTGAGCGTGTGCACCGGCCGGGCGGGATCGATGTCCAGCCCGTATTCCTGCGCCTTGGCCACGATCGACCGGGTCACGGACTCCAGACTCAGCGACTTGTCCAGGCCAAGCCAGACATTTTCGGCCACCGTGATGGTGTCAAACAGGCTGAAATGCTGGAACACCATGCTGATGCCCATGGCGCGTGCTTCCTGCGGGTTGCGGATTGACACTTCCTGGCCATTGAATCGCACGCTGCCGGCATCGGGTTTGACCGCGCCGTAGATGATCTTCATCAGGGTCGACTTGCCAGCGCCGTTTTCGCCCAGCACGGCGTGGGTTTCGCCGGGCAAAACGGTCAGCGACACCTGGCTGTTGGCCACCACGGCGGGATAACGTTTGGTGATGCCGCTGAGCTGCAATCGCGGGGTGCTGGTCATACGGCTTGTCCCTAATGTCGCTTGTCGTTCATGTTGTGGGCACCCCGCCTGGCAGGTGGCTATTTGTAACCAATACGAAGAAGTGACGCATGAGCCTAACCGGATACCGGCCCTTGTGGCAGTCCTGCAGCGACCGCCTTGACGCGCTCACGCAGCCATTTGCCCGCCGCTGAACCATGGCTGCGCGCGTGCCAGAGCTGGTAATACCGCATGCGCGGAAAATCCACCGGACAGGCAAGAATGCGCACTGGCAGTCGCCCTACGAACCGGTCGCAGTAGATGCGCCCTGTCGTCAGAACCAGCAAGGTTGATGCCACCATGGCGGGTATCAGGCTGAAATGGGCCACGCGGGTGGTAATGGTGCGCTGCAGACCCAGACTCTCCAGATGTTCGTCGATCACGCCCTTGGCCCCGGGATGGGTCTGGCCCGGTGCCACATGCTCGGCCGTGAGCCATTCCTGGGCACTCCAGCCACGCCTGGCAGCGGGGTGCTGCTCGGACACCAGGGACACCACCTCATCGTCGAACAGCACACCCAGGTGCAGGTCCTGCGGCGGTGCGCTCCAGTTACCGATCACCACGTCGACGTCGCCTTGCGCCAGATGCGTGCGGTAATCCGACTCGCCGGACAAGGCCAGGATGTCGATGTGGCACATTGGTGCCTGCGCCTTGATCAGCGCCACCAGACGGGGCAGGAACTGGCTGTCGAGGTAGTCGCTGGCCGCAATGCGGAACGTGTGTTCGGCACGGGGCGCGTCAAAGCCACGGGCATCGGCAAACAGCATCTGGGCGCCCTGCAGAATGCGCGAGCTGGGTTCGATCATGCGCGAACCGGCCTCGGTCGGCACCATACCGCTGCCCGAACGCACCAATAGCGGATCCTGCGCGAAGTCGCGCAAACGCTTGAGCGATGCACTGACCGCCGGCTGGTGCATACCCAGTCGGATGGCGGCGCGCGAAACACTGCGTTCAGTCAACACGGTATGAAGGACCCTAATCAGATGAAGGTCGATCTTGTCGAAGATGGCGTGTTCTCTCATACTGGCGTGGACATTGACTTCATATGCTAGCGTGTATGGAACTTGGCCGGTGATGGATTAACTTAGACGAGACGCGCGTGTTGGCCGGCACCTGCCGGCAAAACACCCACATCGCGACTCCACTGGCGTCCAGATCCGACCGAAATCCCTCTTCGCAGCCACCACGCCCGCGCCCAGGACCAACCCATCATGAAACCTCAACCCATCCGATTCATCCAACGCGGCGCCGTCGTCACGCTGGACGCCGTATCGCCGGATCGCACCTTGCTCGAAGTCCTGCGCGAAGACCTGGCCTGCACCGGCACCAAGGAGGGTTGCGGCGAAGGAGATTGTGGCGCCTGCACCGTGGTGCTGGGTGAACGCCAGGGCGACGGCATCACTTACCGCGCCGTCAACAGCTGCATCCGGCTGGCCCACTCGGTCGATGGCCTGGCCTTGTGGACCGTGGAAGATCTGGCCAGCCCCGACGGTGGCCTGCACCCGGCACAGCAGGCCATGGTGTTGTGCCATGGTTCGCAATGCGGCTTTTGCACCCCGGGTTTCGTCATGAGCCTGTTTGGCATGTACCAGAACCATGTCGCCCGTGGCCACGCCATCAGCCGCGCGCTGGCGCAGGAGGAACTCTCGGGCAACCTGTGTCGTTGCACCGGTTACCGGCCCATTCTGGAGGCGGCTTGTGCCATGGCGGAGTATGCACCGGTCGCGCTGGACGAGGGAGCGCTAATCGCGCAGTTGCGCCAGCTCGAAGCGGCCGAAAGCGCGACGGCTGGCGCTGCGCAACTGCAAGAAAATGCGGCTCCAACCTACCTGGCGCCGCGCACACTGGCCGAACTGCTTGAGGCCCGCGCCGTCTACCCCGCTGCCCAAGTCGTCGCCGGGTGCACCGATGTGGGGCTGTGGGTGACCAAGATGCACAAGCAGTTCGCCACGGTGCTCGATGTGACCCGCGTCGCCGAACTGCGTCGCATCGAGCGTTATCCACACCATGTAGCGATCGGCGCGGCCGCAACGCTGACCGAGGCGTTCGGCGCGCTGGTGGCGACGCGCCCGCAACTCAAGACATTTGCCAACCGCTTTGCCGGCCTGCCGGTGCGTAATGCCGGCACGCTGGGCGGCAATGTCGCCAATGGTTCGCCCATCGGCGACAGCATGCCGCTGATGATTGCACTAGGCGCCAACGTGGTGTTGATGAGCCGGCGCGGCCACCGCGAGATGCCGCTGGAGGCGCTCTATACCGGTTACCGCCAAAACGTGATGGCCACCGACGAGGTACTGGCCTGGATCAAGATCCCGCTACCCGTCGCAGGCGAGTTCTCGCGTGTCTACAAGATATCCAAACGTTTCGACGATGACATCTCGGCCATCTGCCTGGCCCTGAACATGCGTATGCACGACGGCGTCGTGGCGTTTGTCTCCATCGGCGTTGGCGGCGTAGCCGCCACGCCAGTACGTGCTGTGCGCACGCAGCAGGCCTTGATGGGTCAACACTGGAGTCGCGAACTGGCGCTTGCCGCTGCACAGATGCTGCGCGATGAGTTCCGACCCATTTCCGACATGCGCGCCAGCGCCGCCTATCGCAGCATGGTACTGGG
>JBKJRR010000333.1:0-5635 GCA_046594635.1 Burkholderiaceae bacterium | reverse complement strand
GCGCCAGACGAAAGGCAAATCGCATGATGCGCTCGACACCCACACGCGGCATCATCGTCAGGTCGGTCGCAACTTCGATCGGGTGACCCTGGTGCGCGCGCCCACCGACGCCGGCGTATTCACCTTCGGAGTTCTCGCGCACGATGACCCAGTCCAGGTCTTTGCGTTCGCAGCGCTTGAGCGGCCCGTCGATGCCGGCCAGGATGCGTGTCGGACGCACGTTGGCGTATTGATCGAAGCCCTGACAGATCTTCAGCCGTAGTCCCCACAACGTGACGTGGTCCGCAATATGCGGATCACCGGCCGAACCGAACAGAATCGCGTCCTGTCCGCGCAACTGGTCCAGCCCGTCGGTCGGCATCATCGCCCCGTGCTGGCGATAGTAGTCGCCGCCCCAGTCAAAACCGGTGAACGTGAACTGCAGCCCTGGTCGTGATTTGGCGAGCGCCTGCAATACGGTCTGGCCGGCGGGCACCACTTCCTTGCCGATGCCGTCTCCCGGTATGCAGGCGATGCAATATGTCTTCATGGGCGGTTACCGTATGGGTGGGGGGTTGGATAACTTTACCCTTGTTGAAATTTAATGAATGGCGCTAAAGTAAAGCTACTTTTCAGTTTGAATCAACAATGTCCACACCTGCGAGTGCACCGGCCGAGATGGCCTTTTTCAGTCAGCTGGTGCGCTGTGGCAGCCTCTCGGCCACGGCCCGCGAATTGGCAATCACGACGCCAGCGGTCAGCCGGCGCCTGGCCCAGATGGAAATCCGACTCGGAGTGCCACTGCTGCATCGCACCACCCGGCGCATCAGCCTGACGCACGAAGGCGAAATCTATCTGGAGCACGCGCGGCGCATCCTGGCCGACATCGACGATATGGAGCGGCTGGTGGGTGGCGCGCAGGCCACGCCACGCGGGCTGCTGCGGGTCAATGCGACGCTGGGCTTCGGCCGTAGCCACATTGCGCCGCTGATTGCCATTTTTGCGCGTCGGCATCCGCAGGTTCAGGTGCAGTTGCAGTTGACGGTCAATCCGCCGCCGTTGACCGACGATGCGTTCGACGTTTGTGTGCGTTTTGGTGCGCCACCCGATGCACGCGTCATCGCTCGCCGGCTGGCGCCCAACCGCCGGTTGCTGTGCGCGTCACCGACGTATCTGGCCCTTTTTGGTGTGCCCCGTACCCCTGACGAACTGGCGCGTCACAACTGCATCGGTATCCGCCAGGGCGACGAGGCCTACAACATCTGGCGCCTGAGTGCCGGCGCACGCGCCAGCGTGGTCAAGGTACGGGGCGATCTGAGCAGCAACGACGGTGAGATCGCCGTCAGCTGGGCGCTCGCCGGGCTGGGCATCGTGATGCGTGCCGAATGGGACGTGGCACGTTATCTGCGCAGCGGCCGACTGGTCCAGCTGCTGGAGGGATGGGGGACGCCACCGGCCGACATTCACGCGGTGTATCCGCAGCGCCACCAGGTGTCGTCACGTGTCTGTGCCTTTGTCGATCTGCTGGCAGCGCATTTCGGCAAGTCGGCCACGCGCGAGGCCGCCCATGTGCAGGGATGGTGAAGCAGGGTGTGGGCGCGAGCCCACGTCCCTGTCACAGTGTGGCGAATCTCAGATGTTCGAGTCCGCGAACGAGGCCTTGCGCCGGTTCACGTAGTCCAGCACGGCTTCGTCCACTGCCACATCCATCGGTGGCGCCTCGTATTCGGCCAGTTGTTTCTTGAAGCTCGCATTGGCGCGTTGCGCCAGGTCGCGGGAACCCTCGGCTTCCCACTGCTCGAAGCTGTTGTTGTCGGTGATCGGCGAACGGTAGAACGCATTTTCGAAATTGGCCTGGGTATGGGCGCAACCCAGGAAGTGCTTGCCGGGGCCGACTTCGCGGATGGCGTCCATCGCCTGGCCGTTCTCGGACATGTCGACGCCGGCCAGCAGCGTGTGCATCATGCCCGCCTGATCGCAGTCCATGACAAATTTTTCGTAACCCATGGACAAGCCGCCCTCGAGCCAGCCGGCGGTGTGCAGTACGAAGTTGACGCCGCCCAGACAGGTTGGAAGCAAGGTGTTGGCCGATTCCGATGCCGCCTGGGCATCGGCGATCTTGGATCCGCACAGGCCGCCACCCGAGCGGAACGGTACGCCCAGGCGCCGTGCCAGCGCCGCCATCACGTACAACACCAGCGCCGGCTCGGGCGTGCCGAAGGTCGGCGCGCCGGACTGCATCGATATGCTGGAGGCAAAGCTGCCCAGTACCACCGGCGCGCCCGGGTTGCACAGTTGTACGAAGGCCATGCCGGCCAGCGCCTCGGCCAGCGTCTGGGCACAGGTGCCGGCCACCGTGACCGGCGACATCGCACCGGCCAGGATGAAGGGCGTGATGATCGTCGCCTGGTTGTTGCGCGCATAAACCTTGGCGGCGCCGAGCATGGTGTCGTCAAAGGTCATCGGTGAGTTGGCGTTGATCAGGTTGATGATCACGGTACGCGGTTTTCCGGTGAGCGGGTCGATGTAGTTATCACCGAACAGGATCTTGGCCATTTCGACCGTGTCCTGGGCGCGCTCCGGGTGAGTGACCGAGCCCATGAACGGCTTGTCGCTGTACTTCATGTGGCTGTACACCATGTCGAAGTGGCGCTTGTTCACCGGTAGATCGACCGGTTCGCAGATTGTGCCGCCGGAGTGGTGCAGCGAGTTGGCCATATAGGCCAGTTTCACGAAGTTGCGGAAGTCTTCGATCGTGGCATAACGCCTGCCCTTGTCCAGATCGCGCACGAATGGCGACCCGTAAGCGGGTGCGAAGACAGTGTTTTTGCCGCCGATGACGACATTTCGGGCCGGGTTGCGCGCATATTGCGTAAATTCGCGTGGCGCGGTGGCCTGCACCAGCTTGCGCGCCAGGCCCGACGGAAAACGCACCCGCTCGCCCTTGATGTCGGCACCGGCGGCCCGAAACAGTTCCAGCGCTTCCGGCTCGTCGCGGAAATCAATGCCGGTTTCTTCCAGGATCGTGTTGGCGTTGTTCTCGATGGTCTGCAGCCCTTCCTCGTCCAGCACCTCGTAAAACGGCACGCGACGGGTGATGTAGGGCACCGACTGGCTGCTGCGCGCGCTGCGGGCTGCCCGTTTGGCTTCGCGTCCCCCACCGGCTCTGCGCCCGCGGGCCGCTGGTTCCGTACCCGAGCCCTGTACCAATGCCTCATCCATGCTGCGTCTCCGAATAGAAAAGTCGGGGGCGGATGCGCCCGACAGTAGCCAGAGTATGGTCAAGCGCGGCTGGCAATGTGGTCCGCATGCGACGCCGTCTGGCGCGCCCACGCCAACTGATGCGCGGCGGTGTCTTGCGGTGCCGGCGGCGGCGTCGGGCAGACCCGGTTCGATCAGACTTGTCGCAGCGAGGTCAGAGCCTGTCGTTTGGCGTCCAAGCGGTATTCATGCGCGCCACTAGTATTCGCGCGGCGAGCAGGACTTTGATCGATATTGATGCGGGGATTCCAGCATGGTTGCAAAAGTGATCGACGGACATGCCGTCGCACGACAGGTTCGCGAAGAGTGTCGCCAGCAGACTCAGACACTGGTGCCAGCAACATCGTTGGCAAACCGATGGCACTGATGCTGATGCAAAAGGACGCCACCGTCGTCATCTGCCATGCCAAGACGCGCGACCTGGCGCAGTTCACCATCCTGGCCGACATCCTGGTGGTCGCGGCAGGGCGGCCAAACCTGATCCTGCCGCAGATGGTACGCACCGGCGCGGTCGTCATCGACGTGGGCATCAACCGCTTGCCCGACGGCAAACTGGTCGGTGACGTGGATTTCGAGGGCGTGCGGCAGAAAGCCTCGTACATCTCGCCGGTACCCGGTGGTGTGGGTCCGATGACCGTGACGATGCTGGTGCACAACACGGTGCAGTCGGCGTCGCGTGGCCTGGAGGCCCGGCTTGTGCAGCCCTCCAATTAGCCCATCTTTCTCAACTCGACCCACGAACCGCCGGTAAGTCATTGATCTGATTGAACGCGATGGCGCAGGTCTCCACTACAACGCGGCCATGGTTGCCGCGGTGCGGACCTCCTTGGCTGTGATTGCGCGTTGAAACCGGCGGGTCATGCTGCAGTGCGCGTGAGGCAGGCGCGCACGCGCGCCGCGAGCTGCGGAATCGAGAAGGGCTTGGTCAGGTAGTCGGTTGCGCCAAGCTCGAAGCCGGCACGCGTCGTGAGCTCGTCGTTCATGGCGGTCAACACGATCACCGGCAACGCCGCCGTAGCCGGCATGGAACGGAGAACTTTCAATACTTCCAGGCCTCCTTGCTCGGGCATTTGCAGGTCCAGCACAAGCAGATCGGGCGCCAGGTCCTCGATCGAGGCGAGTGCCTCCTTGCCGTTCGAAGCCTCGATGACGACGTAGCCGTCCCGGTTGAGGGCTTGACTGGCGAGGGCACGTATGTCCGGGTCGTCGTCCACGACCAGAATCCGGCTGCCCCGCACGGCCTCCCAGGCCAGGTGCGGCGCGAGGGGCATGTCAGCCCAGGGTCTGACAGCGTGCGGCTCGATGGTCATGTCTAGGCCCTCGTAGGCGCAGCAGACTTCGACGGGGAGGCCAAGCTGCGCGGCGTGGTCGCGTGCGCGCTTTTGGATCTGGTCGACAAAATCGTCGTCGTGAAATGGATCGTGATGGGTCAACACGAGTTGGCGCACACCCGCAGCGGCCGCAAGCGCCAATGCATATTCGTAGGTGCTGTGGCCCCAGTTCTTCTTGGGTGGATATTCCTCGGGCGTGTATTGCGCGTCGTGAATCACCAGGCCCGCGTCAGCCATGAAGCGCGCGTGTCGCCGATCCCCTTCGTGGACGATGGACTCGGTGTAGCGTCCCGTGCCGTGCCCGTCGCCGGTGTGCTGGACCGATTCGACCTGACTTGCCGCAGCGTGTTCGTGCCACAGGGTTTCCGAGAACGGCTCATGGTCGCACAAGTACACCAGGGCCGCACCATCGGCCTCGATGCGGTAGCCCAGCGTCATTGCCGGGTGATGAAGGTACTGCGCGAGGACGCGCACGCCGTCGAACGCGTGTACACCTTCCGAGAGTTCCTGGAATGTGATGGTGGCCGGCAGCTGACCGATCTCGACCGGGAAATAAGTGAACTCCATCTGACCGGAAAGGACTTGGCGCAGCGAGCCCCCGCTGCCTTCCGGGCCGCAGACCGTGATCTGGTTTCCGGGAACAAAGAGGGGGCCAAAGAAGGGAAACCCCTGTATGAGATCCCAGTGCGTGTGGCTAAGCAGGATGGTTGCCTTGATGGGACTGGTGGCACGCGCCAAGAGTGCCGCGCCAAGCGCACGGGCGCCGGTCCCGCAGTCAAGGATGAAGCAGGCGCCGGAGTTTGTCGTCACTTCAACGCACAAGGTATTGCCGCCATATCGAATGGTGTCCGGGCCCGGCGTGGCAATCGAGCCTCGGGTACCCCAGAATCGGACGCGCATATGTCCTCCCGTGTTATTCGTACTCTACGACCAGGCGATCGAGATAGCGCGCCAGCGCCGCCGCCAGCACCTCAATCTCCTCGGGCGCACGGCGTTCGGCCGCCTGCTCCAGCGACGCACCAAGCTCGGAAATTCGCGTGAAGCCATAACCACTGCCGGACCCC
>JBKJRR010000242.1:0-11458 GCA_046594635.1 Burkholderiaceae bacterium | reverse complement strand
CGTCTTGCCCAGATCGCCGAACAGGCTGCGTGCAAAGAAGTCGGCCCGCTTCGGAAACCGCGGCACGCGTTCGTGGTCGATGAAGGTGGTCGGCGTGTCGACGCCCTTGAGGTCTTCAAACGGATACGCGCCCAGACGGAACTCCCGGTCCTTGAAGGCTTCGCGGTTCAGCGCACTCTTGAGTGTGCCCTTGCCCAGCCACCAGGCCAGCCCGTGCGACTGCCATCGCTGCTGGTCCCGGGGTGGCGCCAGCGGTCGGTCGGTGGCCATGTCAAATGTGGTGGTGACGGCCGCCAGCCCGAAGCGCCTTCCCACATAGGGGTTCGTGCCATCGGCATGGACCAGACCGCAGGCCACGGCCAGCCGGCCCAGGTCAATGTCGCTGCAGGTGGCGCTGTGGGCGCGCGCCGGATGGCCCAGCATGCGCAGATAGGTCGACAACAACACGGCCGTCTGCGCCGACAACACGGCGGCGCGTTGCGCCTGGGTGCCGACGATCCAGTCGCAACCGGCTTCTGCCGCTTTCGGGTCGCGCGGGTACTCGACCAGAATGGCAATCGCGTGGGTGTGCTGATCGATCGGTCCGAGCACGGTGCGCGCCGAATCCATCACGTCGGCCAGGATCATGTCCATGCCGGCGGCGAAACTCCTGGGCTGGCTATGGGCCAGTTCCTCGCCGATCGCTGCCACCGTCGGGTTGCGGATCGCCTCGGTCAGGATGGCCGCCGCCGGCAGACGACCCACGGCCATCATCGTGGCATCAAAGTAGTAGCCGGCCGCCTTCAGGTGTTCGGATCGCTGCTGCGTATCGGCGCTGAGTTCGCCGGGCAGCGGATTGACCGTGCCGTCGCGCACCAGATCAAACATGCCGATGTAACGCGCCATCGCATGCTTGAGCGATTCCGGATCCGGGTCGTCGAAGGACAGCGCCTGCATTGGCGCAACCGATGTCAGATCGGGGGCGGTGTCACTGCGCGTCAGACGCTCGAGCGGATAGGGGCCAAGGTGAACGGGTCGGTCACGGTAGGAAAAAAAGCGCATGCAAACCTTGTCGTTGTCTCGATGAAACTGTCGGAGCGTCTCAGGGCTTCGCGCGGGTCTTGCGCGGGCCCTGCGCGGCGCATGGCGTCTGGTTTGCGGCGGCATCCGGGCCAGCCGTCGGCTGCGTGCGGCCCTGCACCTGCTCGCAGTGCCGCACCAGCAAGTCAACCAGCACCACACGTTGACCGGCGCACAGTTGCGCCGGGGGCCGGAACATCTCCTGCACGCCCATGCCGCGCAGCGCCGAGAAGATCAGATTGGCGAAGTTCTGCTGCTCCGGCGTATCGGCCAGTTCGGGAAAGGCCCGCAAGAAACCGCTGGCCATGCGCATGCGCAAGGTCTCACGCTCGGCGGCCATGTGGTGCAGCAGTTCCGGGTCGGTGCGACAGGCCATGAAGATGCTCCACATGGTCACGTAATTCGGCCGCCCGTAGGTCAGGGTCCATGCGGTCGTGATCGCGTCGTGCGCGCGCTGGCGCAAAGGCAGCTTTGGGTCGGGCCAGACCGCCAGATTGCCGCCCAGGTCGTCCGAATGCACCAGTTCGGTCGTTGCACGCAGGATCAGCGCCTTCTTGTTCTCAAAATGGTGTTGCACGGCCCCGGGCGTGACACCGGCCGCCTTGGCGATCTCGATCGTTGATGCGTTCTCCAGCCCCCGTTCGGCAATCACCTCGATGGTGGCGGCGATCAGGTCCTGCTGCGTGGTCTGGCTGCGTTCGGCGTGGCTGCGGCGCACCGGGGTCGACACGGATTTCGCGGACACTTGGACCATGGATCTTCCCGAGGTTGGATGGGCGGTGCTGACACCGGGCCTGATTGCACCGGGTTGCGACCGGCTGATTTACATTTTATGAATAATGTAAATCAGCGACAAGCCATGAATCACTCCCCGCGGCAAGCAGCACCTCTCGGATGCCAGCCTGCAGGTTCCGCCAAAGCTGGCGGTGGTTGAGTCCTATACTGATTTGAGTACCAGGTTCTGCAGCCCAATCCGGGCTGGTGCGAGGAAACCATGAACACCCATACCCTGAACGAATCTGCACGTGTGGCCGCTGTTGGCAAACCCACCAATGCCCAGATCGATGCACGCCGTATTGCAGCGATGCCGCGCGGCGTCGGCATCGGTTTTCCAATTTACGCCGAGCGCGCGCTCAATGCCGAGTTGTGGGACGTCGAAGGTCGTCGCTACATCGACTTCGGCTCTGGCATCGCGGTGCTCAACACGGGGCACCGGCATCCGAAGATCGTCGCGGCGATCGAAGATCAACTGGCGCGTTTCACCCACACTGCCTATCAGGTCGTGCCCTATGAGAGCACGGTCGAACTGGCCGAGAAGATCAACACACTGACACCCGGCGACCATGCCAAGAAGACCGCGTTTTTCACCACCGGTGCCGAGGCGGTTGAAAACGCCATCAAGATTGCCCGCTCCGCCACCAAACGCCCGGGCGTGATTGCGCTGGGTGGTGGCTTTCATGGCCGCACCATGATGGGCCTGGCGCTGACCGGCAAGGTGCAGCCTTACAAGGCTGGCTTCGGTCCGTTCCCGGCCGGGGTGTACCACGTGCCGATGCCGGTCGCTTTGCACGGTGTGTCGGTGGCGGATTCACTCAAGGCGATCGCGCAACTGTTCAAGGCCGACATAGAGCCCGAACAGGTCGCCGCCATCATCGTCGAGCCGGTTCAGGGTGAAGGCGGCTTCTACGTCGTGCCCAGGGAATTCATGCAGGCGCTGCGCAAGCTGTGTGACCAACACGGCATCGTGCTGATTGCCGACGAGATCCAGACCGGATTTGCGCGCACCGGCAAGATGTTTGCAATGGAGCACTACGGTGTCGTGCCCGACATCATGACACTGGCCAAGAGCCTGGCCGGTGGCATGCCGCTTTCAGCGGTTTGTGGCCGCGCCGAGATCATGGACGCGCCCGCTCCCGGTGGCCTGGGCGGCACCTTTGCGGCCAATCCGCTGGCCATTGCCTCGGCACTGGCGGTGATCGACGTGATCGCCGATGAAAAGCTCTGCGCGCGCGCCGAGACCGTCGGCAAGAAGCTGACCGCACACCTGACAGCGCTGCGTGCCAGGCTGCCCGCCATCAGCGACGTGCGTGGCCTGGGTTGCATGGTCGCGATCGAACTTGCCAAGGCCGATGGCACACCCGACCCCGATTTCACCAAGCTGGTGCAAAAACGCGCCCAGGAAGCCGGCTTGCTGCTGCTGACCTGCGGCGTCTACGCCAACGTGATCCGATTCCTGTTCCCGCTGACGATCGAGGACAAAGTCCTGGACGAAGGCCTGGCCATCCTGGACCAGGCCCTCACTTCCTGATGACGGCCCGTTGCCGACCGGATCCCACCCCACTGTCCAGATCGAGAAACCATGCTCAAACTCAAAGACCCCTCCCTGTTCAAACAACAGGCCTACGTGGCAGGAAAATGGATTGATGCCGACAACGGCAAAACCGTTGCGGTGACCAATCCGGCCAATGGCGAGACCATCGGTACCGTGCCGGTATGTGGCACCGCCGAGACCGAACGTGCCATCGCCGCCGCCGACAAGGCGCAAAAATCCTGGCGCGATGTGTCGGCCAAGGATCGCGCGGCCATCCTGCGCAAGCTCAACGACCTGATGCTGGCCAACACCGACGATCTGGCGCTGATCATGACGTCCGAACAGGGCAAACCCCTGGCCGAAGCCAAAGGCGAGATCGGCTACGCGGCATCGTTCATCGAGTGGTTTGCCGACGAGGCCCGCCGCACCTACGGTGACACGATTCCCGCTCCGCTGGGCGACCGGCGCATCCTGGCGATCAAGCAACCCATCGGCACGACCGCGGCGATCACGCCTTGGAACTTCCCGACCGCAATGCTGGCGCGCAAGGCCGGTCCGGCGCTGGCCGCCGGTTGCTCGATGGTGGTCAAGCCGGCGACCCAGACGCCGTATTCCGCGCTCGCCTTTGCCGAACTGGCCGAACGTGCGGGTGTTCCGAAGGGCCTGCTGTCGGTGCTGACAGGCTCGGCCAGCCAGATCGGCGGCGAGATGACGCGCAACCCGCTGGTACGCAAGCTCACCTTCACCGGTTCGACCGAGGTCGGCCGCCTGCTGATGCGCCAGAGCGCCGACACGGTCAAGAAGCTTTCGCTCGAACTTGGCGGCAATGCGCCGTTCATCGTGTTCGACGACGCTGACCTCGATGCCGCAGTCGAAGGCGCCATGATCTCCAAGTACCGCAACACCGGCCAGACCTGCGTGTGCGCCAACCGCATCTATGTACAAAAGAGCGTGCTCGAGGCCTTCACTGCCAAGCTGGTCGCCAAGGTCAATGGCCTGAAGGTCGGATCGGGTATCGACGCCGGCGTCACGCAGGGACCGTTGATCGACGAGAAGGCCGTGGCCAAGATCGAGGAGCATATTGCGGACGCCAAATCCAAGGGCGCCAAGGTGCTGACGGGCGGCAAACGCCATGCACTGGGCGGCCTGTTCTTTGAACCCACCGTGGTGTCTGGCGCCACGGCCGACATGTTGTTCGCCAGGGAAGAGACCTTTGGCCCGCTGGCGCCGCTGTTTGCCTTTGACACCGAAGAGGAGGTACTGGCGCTCGCCAACGACAGCGAGTTCGGACTGGCCGCCTATTTCTACAGCCGTGATGTCGGCCGCGTCATGCGGGTCGCCGAACGGCTGGAGTCGGGCATGGTCGGCGTCAACACCGGCCTGATATCGACCGCCGAAGCGCCGTTTGGTGGTGTCAAGCAGTCGGGTCTGGGCCGCGAAGGCTCCAAGTACGGACTCGACGACTTTCTGGAAATCAAATACATCTGCCTGGGAGGCCTGGACAAGTGAGGCTCGGTCATTCATGGCCTCCGGTGCGCAGACAAAATGCCTGCAAAGGGGTCTGCTGGACTGGGTGAGGTCGGCCTTGGCACTGCCTCTGGCGTTGATCAAGCGCCCGGCAGCGCGCTGACCCGGTAGCCGCACACGCCCCATGGATCCACGCACGGTCATCATCGTTCTCGCGCTCAATCTGCTGTCGTCGGGCGGCCTGTTCTATCTGATCGCACGCAAGATGCCACCGCACGGCGGCCTGGGCGCATTTGCCGCCGGCGCCATCACGTTCGGTACGGCTTATGTGGCGCAGCTTGCGGCCGACGCACAGGTGTGGCCGGTCATCGACGCGTTGGCCGATAGCGCGATGATTGCCGGCACCTTGCTGTTCATTGGTGGTGTGCGACAGTTCGTCGACGCCAGGCCGTATCGCATTCACGCGCCGACGCTGGCCGGCGTATTGCTGGTCTATCTCGCGCTGCACGTCGCCACGGTGATGTTGTGGGGCATCGTCGGCCGGTACGTGTTGATCAGCGTCTGTCTGGGTGGACTCTTCCTGCTGCTCGCCGGCAGGGCGGCATACGGTCTGCGTATGCAGGACGCAGCGCTGCACGTGCCGCTTCGGCTGCTGGTGACGCTCATGGGATTGCTGGGACTGGTGACCCTGGCGCGGGCCCTGTCGATTGGTCTGCATGGCGCTCCCGCAATTTTCACCGGCCTGCCCGCGCAGGTGTTTTTCGCCTATGCGCCGCTGGCCGCTGTCCTGATGGGCCCGAACCTGCTATGGATGGTGTTTCTGCGTCTGAACCAGCAACTGGCGGAGCTGGCCTCGCGCGATGCGCTGACCCGCACGCTCAACCGCAACGGCCTGGACGAGGCACTGCGCCGGCATTTCGGCTCCCGCAGCCAGCGCACCATCGCCTGGTTGCAGGTTGACATCGACCACTTCAAACATGTCAACGACCAATACGGCCACCATGCCGGCGACCGGATGTTGTGCGAAGTTGCCGATACATTGACCCGGTTGTTGCGCGCAGACGACTTTGTCGCGCGCACCGGCGGCGAGGAGTTTCTGGTGGCCTGCGTTGATGCCAGCGCCGAAACCGCCTGTCTGCTGGCCGAACGTCTGCGCGCGGGTGTGGCAGAGTTGCGCATCCGTGTCGCGGGTCAGTTGGCCACGCTGCAATGCACCGTCAGCATCGGCGTGTCACACCCATTCAGTGCCTTGCGGCAATGGGAACAGGCAGCGCGCAAAGCGGATGACGCCCTTTACAAGGCCAAGGCCGCCGGGCGCAATCAGGTCGTGCTGGACGCCGGCTGAGCGGCTTCGGACGGCCGCGCTGTCCAGCGCCAAGCGGCACGATCCGCAAATGGACGGGCGACGCCTGACCCATCACGTATGGGTCGCAGGGCACACGAAGGAGGTCCGACATCCCGCGCCGGCACACGGATAATCGAAGCCCAAACCTCGGTATCCTGTGATCCAGGTCCGCGGGCAAACCTTCGGTCGCCCGTCTTCTGGCCGAGGTGCGTTCCCGACTGCAGCGCAACGCTGCGTTCACGGGCGCCAGACACTACCGTTGCAGGGGATCAATGATGAATATGCCGAGCGAAATAGCGCGCCAGTTGATGGGCGCCGACTACGACAAGCTGGACGAACACACCCGCAACGTGGCGCGCCACATTGCGAGCCGCACCCACATTGCACGGCACCCGGGAACCGCCCCTGGAACGGGCGACAGCATAGGCCAGCGCGCCGCCGACGCCGTAGCCCGCTTCGGGGGCTCCTGGACCTTCATCGGTCTGTTCATGCTGGTGCTGCTGGCCTGGGTCGGCGTGAACACCGTGGCGCTGACCGGACGAGCCCAGGTCTTCGACCCCTACCCCTACATTCTGCTGAACCTGGTGTTGTCAATGCTCGCTGCCATTCAGGCGCCAATCATCCTCATGTCCAACAATCGCCAGTCGGAAAAAGACCGCGCGCACGCCGAACACGATTACGAGGTCAACCTCAAGGCAGAACTGGAGATCATGCTGCTGCATGAGAAGTTCGACCAGTTGCGCCAGCAGCAATGGACCGAATTGCTGGCCATGCAGCACCAGCAGATCGCGCTGCTGACCAGACTGCTTGGCGATTCCGGGCAGCCAGCGGGCACCAGGGTGCCGGCATCCACCTGAAACCGATCCCCTTGCAGAAAACGACGGCCGCATGGAGACACGGTGACAGCCCGGATCACACTGGATCAGTCCGATCGATGGGCGCCAGGCCCTTACTCATTACCGGCCAGCTCGAGCGTCCGAGCGCTGTCGTCGAACCATACTGTTGGCTCCATGGTGCTGTAGACAATGACAAATGCCACGCCAACGGCAACCAGAACCATGTGCACGACGAATGAGGCCGGTACACGGGAGGTCCGTTGTTCCTTGTCACCCGCACCCTTGGCGCCGGCGGCCGTGCCGGAGTAAGGCCGGCCGACATCCGGCTTGGCCAGGTTGCCAATCCATTGGCAAGCGAAGTTCTCGCAGCGGTAACGTCTGACCGGACGGACCAGGCTGCGCAAACGGTCCACGATACGGCGGCGCTGGCGCACCAGCCTACCGCGGCAACATGGACAACTGACGTCGCTGGCAGACGCATAGGCAAGCGGCGCATGGCTCCGTGAAATGACCTGCATGACGCACTCCTTCGCATGAATACTGCAGCATGGTTTCAACTGCATTTGCAGATTCACTCTAGTCACGCAGGCAGCAATGGTCTGTGCGCTGGCGTACATAAATGGCGTCACAACAGAACCCGACAGCAGGACATCGCCTTGTCCTACACCCCAGTACCGCGCATCCGCTGTGCATGGTGTTCGCAATGTTGACTGTGACCGGGTGGAACTTGCTGCGCGCAACCCTGGCCGCCCGCGCGGTAGGAAACGTCCCACATGACACCGGGGTGATATCCCCTGCTCAAGCGCCGCGGTCACAGCCATACTGGGGCAATGCCAAGACGAATGACTGGCAGCTACCGGAGGAAAATTTCATGAACATGCGAAGTACCCTGGCCGACCAGGCCACCCAGATCAGCCACGCCATCGCGCAGACAAGCGAACACGCAGGCCACTCCGGTCGCAACGCCGCGCTCGACATGATGGACCACGTACGCAGCAGCGGCCGGCAAATGCGCCATGTCCTGCTCGACACCCGCGACGGCACGCTGCGCTACATACGCCACGAACCGGTCAAAACGGTCATTCTGGTCGCGGCTGTGGGGGCTCTGGCGCTGGGAATAGCAGCGCTGGCCGGGTACCTTCGTCGTCGGGACTGAAAAACGCATAGCGGAGCTGCTGCCGCTTCGCTGCAAACATGGCCAGGTCGGCGTGTTCCAGCAGTGTGCTGGCACTGGATCCGTGCGCTGGGCAGATCGCAATGCCGATGCTCACCCGCACCGACAAGCGCAGGCTACTGAGGACGCATGGCATCGTTATGGACTCGGCAATTTTCACGGCCAACTGCGCCAGCGACACATGGTCCGTGAGTCCGCCGATCAGACATGCGAATTCATCTCCGCCGACACGGCTGACGAAGTCCTGTGCACGCACGGCACGGCGCAACCGGGCCGCGACGATCTGCAATATCTCATCGCCCGCCGCATGACCGTGGGTATCGTTGATGGGCTTGAAATCGTCCAGGTCCAGGAACATCACCGCAAAGTTGTTATGGCGGGGATCGATGCGCTGCAGTTCATGGGTGATCCGCTCGATCAGGGCGGCGCGATGGGGCAGCATGGTCAGGCCATCATGCGCGGCAAGATGCAGCGCCCTGCGCTCGCCTTCCTGCGTACCAAGCAGCGCGGCACGGACCTGCGCCAGCGACGCCTTGGCATCGAACACCTCCAGCTCCAGCGCTTCGCGCCGAACCAGCTCGGCAGTGACCGTGGTATGGAGCTGGTCCAGCGCCTCGACACACTCCAGCACAGCGGATCGGATCCATGCGGCGTCCTGTTCCGCTGTCAGGTTTTGACGGGTGTCCGGCATATATACCGTGCGAATCAAGCGCCTCTTGACCGCATTGAACAAGTTGTCCCAGTCACCAATCGCGATGCCCGACCCGGCTTCGACCGCTGCCGCGCGGTTCACAAAGGGCACACCGCCATTCACATCGTCGCTCGTGCACCCCTGCACCGACGGTGGCTGCGGTGGCTGGTGAGAGACCGTGCCATTGCCATCCGGTAGTTTCAGGGCTGCCAAAGAAGAATTTGTAGAGGATCGTATCGGCATCTTGATTTTCATCGGGGACGGAGAGTCGTGGGACTCCATGCCCCGATTGAGCACCAGCGACCGCGATCTGTCTGTTCGGTAGCGCACAGACGAACCGTGATATCCGGCCGTGTTCGCGGCGACAGCCGTATCCCATGCCCACAGGGCGCAGTCCTGCACCACGACGAGCACGAAGCACCGTGGCGCGCCTGCTGGCGGCCATATGTCCTGCGCATACGCATTGCCGCCAACCCCTGCGCGTTGAACGTCAGCTCACGCCAGTATCGTGCGGTAGTTGTGGCAATCGGCAGCGTAACAGCTGCAAGCAGATGCTTGGAGACCGGCCCGGTCGATGATGGTCATGCGGCCGTGGTGATATTCGATGTAGCCGCTGCGCTGCAGCGCACTGGCGGCCTGCGTCACGCCGACCCTGCGCACACCCAGCATGTAGGCCAGAAATTCCTGCGTCATGTGAAAGCTGTCCGCTTGTGCGCGGTCATGGCTCATAAGCAGCCAGCGCGCCAACCGCGGACCGATCTGGTGAAACCGAAGGCAGGTGGCGGAACTGGCGAGTTGCGCCATCAGCACATAGATATAACGATGCAGTACCTGCAGCAATGCCGGGCTGATGGCGAGTTCGTGGCGAAACGCACTGGTCGCGACGCGCCAAGCGGCGCCAGGCCCCTGCACCAATCCATGCAGCGGCACCTTGGTGACACCCAGTGCCAATTGCGCACCCACCATGCCCTCGCGACCTGCCAGGCCGACCTCGACACCTGGCGTGTCGTCGATCGATGCGAGCAACGAGATGAAACCATGCGTGGGAAAGTAGACGTGCCGGGTCGGTTTGCCAGGCTGGCAGACGATCTCGCCCAATACCAGTTGTACCGGCTCACAAATGGCCAACAGCCGCGTTCTGTCCTTGCGTGGCAACGAGTCGATCAGGTGGTTTTCGGCTGCGCTCAAGATGATCTCCGGTTTATGGCGGATCCGATGCAGGATCCGGTACTCCGCCGACGATCACCCAAATGGTGCTGCAGCCTTCGCGCGATAGATCAGTCTATGCGCCAAATGAAGTCGATGTATGTTCGTTATAGAACATACATGCAAATATCGCCATGCCAAATCGCATCACACCTACATGGACAAGTCTGGCGCGTAGGGCAGCAAGCCGGCAGGGATACCGGGCAACGGTGCACTATTGATGCGCAGCGCCAGTTCGGCCCGATTCAGTATGTCGATACGACCGCGGCTGTACCGGATAGCCCCGGCGGCTTGAAGTTTTAGCGCGGCCACAGTCACGCCTTCGCGGCGCACACCCAGCAGATTGGCCAGCAATTCCTGGGTCATCATCAGCACACCCGAGGGTATGCGGTCCAGCGCCAGCAGGAGGCGCCGGCACAACAACTGGTCGATCGAGTAGTAGCGGTTGCAGGCCGCAGTCTGGGCGACCTGCTCCATCAGCGTCTGGGTGTAACGCAGCAGCAGTTGCAGCAAAACCCCGCTGCGCTCCATCTCGTCGGTGATGATCTGGGCGCGCAGGCGCAAGCCCAGACCCGCGCTTTGCACCATCGCCTGATACGGCATCGCATTGCCACCCATGAGCAGCGAGACACCGACCATACCTTCGTGCCCGATCACCGCCAGTTCGGTGCTGGCGCCGTTCTCGCTCACATACAGCAGCGATACGACAGCAGTTGTAGGAAAAAAAACGTAACCGGGAACACGCCCGGGCTCCGACAACACCTGGCCGACCGACAGGTGTACCGGCTCAAGATACGCAGACCAGCGGCTCCAATCCTCAGGCGGTATGGCACGCAGCACGCAGTTGGCGCGCGGATCGGAGAAAAGGGCAGGCAATGCTCGCATGGGACTCTCGCAACAGGGTTCGAGTCCCGATGATGCGGCGCCAGCTCACGGGGCGCCAGCAGCGTATGGCGGATACGCGTGTGGGCGCCATCCTACGTCGCGGCCGTTGCGACGTCCCGGTCGTCCTGTTGCGGCTGGGGCGTTTCACTGACCAGAATGGGCTCCAGCAGGCGGTCGTATTCGATCTTCACCACCGCATAACACTCGCAGGTACGCGCTTCCAGCCCCGCGCGATCGAGAATCGTGATCTTGCCTCGGCTGTATCTGATCAGGCCGGCGTCCTGCAGCCGCGTCGCGCCTTCGGTCACGCCCTCACGCCGCACGCCCAGCATGTTGGCGATCAATTCCTGCGTCATGACCAGTTCGCGTCCCTCGAGCCGGTCCAGGCTCAGCAGCAGCCAGCGACACAACTGCTTGTCGATCGAATGGTGGCGATTGCATACGGCGGTCTGCGCCATCTGCGTGATCAAGGCCTGGGTGTAAC